>CAJBCQ010000080.1 GCA_903951595.1 uncultured Hyphomicrobiales bacterium
CCCCCTCCACCCAAACCCTTGATTTTCCCGCCCCTTGCGCCCATTGTCCGGCCAAATTCGTAAGCTAAGGGACGACATGACCAAGGAAGAACTGCTGGAATTCGAAGGAACGGTGAGCGAGCTGCTTCCCAACGCGACATTCCGCGTAAAGCTCGATAATTCCCACGAAATCATCGCCCATACGGCCGGAAAAATGCGCAAAAACCGCATTCGTGTTCTGGCTGGGGATCGTGTCATGGTGGAAATGACCCCCTATGACCTGACCAAGGGCCGCATCACCTACCGCTTCAAGTAACCTCCAAGGCCCCCAAATGGCGCGTGATCCTGCCGCGGTGACGCTTGTTCTGGCCAGCGCCTCGCCGCGCCGGATGGCCCTTTTGGAGCAGGTGGGGCTTGCCCCCCATATTTTGTGCCCCACCGATGTCGATGAAAGCCCGGAACGCAATGAGGTTCCGCGCAGGCTGGCGCTGCGGCTGGCCACCGCCAAGGCGCAAGCGGCCAAGATGCAGCCCAGCGTTTCGGGTCTGCCCAATGATGTCTATATTCTGGGGGCCGATACGGTGGTCGCCCTCGGTCGGCGTATTCTGCCCAAAGCCGAAGATCCTGAAACTGCCCAAAACTGTCTGGAGCTGCTGTCGGGCCGCTCGCACCGGGTCTATACGGCGGTGTGCCTCATTGGCCCCGGCGGTAAGCACCATCGGCGCGTGGTGGAAACACGGGTGCGCTTCAAGCGTTTCACGCGCATGGATGTGGAAAGCTATCTGGCCAGCGAGGAATGGCGCGGCAAGGCGGGTGGCTATGCCATCCAAGGCCGGGCGGAAGCCTTTGTGCGTTTGATTTCAGGCTCTTGGTCGAATGTGGTGGGCTTGCCTTTGCATGAAACGGTGAACCTGCTGCAGGGTGCCGGCTATCCCGTCCATCTGGCTTGGCTAGACGGGCCAAAGGGCTGATGACCCAAGAACCTGTGCGTTTGCGGCCCCGCCGCCCCTGCCCCATCTGCAAGAAGCCTTCCCAGCAGGCCACGCACCCTTTTTGCTCCACCCGCTGCGCGCAAGTGGATTTGCATCGCTGGTTTGGCGAGGCTTATGCCGTGCCGGTAGTTGAAAAGCCTGACGCAGATGAGGACGAGGAAACTTAAATCCGCGCCAAGGCCTGTTCGAGATCCGCGATGAGATCATCGGCAGCTTCAATGCCGATGGATAGGCGGATGAGATTTTCCGGCACGATGCTGTGCGGACCTTCCACCGTGCGCCGGTGTTCGGCGAGGCTTTCTACACCCCCCAATGACGTTGCCACGACAAAGGTTTTCAGGGCGCCGGTCACCCGGCGGGCCTCCACCGCACCGCCCTTCACCAGCACGGACATCATGCCACCAAAGCCGTTGAGCATTTGACGCTTGGCGATGGCGTGACCGGCGTGGCTTGCAAGGCCGGGGTAAAGCACGGCCTGCAATTTCGGATGATTTTCGAAATGGCGAGCGATTTTGAGTGCGTTGGCGCTGGCGGCTTCAAAACGGATGAACAGGGTGCGAAGCCCCCGGATGAGAAGCCAGCTTTCGAAGGGGCCGAGCAAAGCACCCAGCGAAATGCTGATCTGACGGATTTCCTGCCAGCGCGGGGAGATTTCGCGGACACTCAAGACGCCTGCGGTTACGTCCGAATGGCCGTTCAGATATTTGGTGGCCGAGTGGAACACAATGTCCGCGCCGAAATCGAGGCAGCGGGTGGTAACCGGTGGCGCGCAGGTGGCGTCCACCACCAGCATGGCACCTGCGGCATGGGCAGCATCGGCGGCGGCGCGAATGTCGATGACATCAAAGGATGGATTTACGGGCGTTTCGATCCAGACAAGCGCGGTTTTGCCCTTGTGGATGGCGGCTTCCAAGCTGCCTGCAATGGCCGGATCGAACAAATCCACGCCGATCCCACGCTTTTCCTGTTGGCGCAGAAGCCAGCTTTTAACGCCGTGATACATGATGGCAGGGCACGCCACGCGCTCGCCTGTGTTCAGCGTTTCGATGACAGCGGCAACCGCACCCATGCCGGAGGCATAAAGCAGGGTTTCGGCGGCGCCTTCCAACTCCGCAATCATCTTTTCGGCATGCGCTGTCGTGGGGCTGCCATTGCGAGAATAAATATAGCCGATCAGTTCATTTTGCTCATCGCGTGCAAAGGTGGTGGCCGCATGCAGTGGCGGCACCACGGCACCGCTTGCCGGGTCGATATAATGAAGACCTTGGGCGATTTTCGTGCGCGTTTGCGGCTTCCAATTACTGTCAGACATGTTGGCCGCCATTGATGTGCAGTTCGGCACCATTCACATAGCTGGAGCTATCCGTGCAGAGGAAATAAATGGCTTTGGCCACTTCTTCCGGCTGGCCCAAGCGGCGCAAAGGGATGGAGGGGATGATCTTTTCGGTTCCAGGGCTCAGGATCGAGGTTTCAATCTCACCCGGCGAAATCGCATTTACACGCACGCCAAGGGGGCCGAAATCACCGGCCATTTCGCGCGTGAGCGAGGCGAGTGCGGCCTTGCTGGTGGAGTAAGCAGCACCCGCAAAGGGATGCACGCGCGAGCCTGCAATGGAGGTGACATTCACCACCGAGCCTTGGGCGGTTTTCAGCTCATCCAGAAGCCCGCGCGCCAGCATGATGGGGGCGTAAAAATTGACCTGGAACACATGCTGCCAGTCGGTTTCTTCGGTTTCCAGCGTGTTCAGGCGCGCGCCGCCTGCCTTTTTGGGGCTGATGGCGGCGTTGTTGACGAGCGCATGGAGGCGCGAGCCTTGCGCTTTCAGCTTTTGCTTCATCACGCCGATGGCGCGCATGGTGTCTTTGGGGTTGGAAAGATCAACTTCGATATGATCCTCCGGCCCCGCATCCCAAGGGCAGTTTTCAGGAAAGGGATTGCGCGAGCAGGTGATGACGCGCCAGCCGGCGGTGGAAAAGCGTTTCACCGTGGCATGCCCAATGCCACGGGAGGCACCCGTGAGGATTAGGGTTTTGCGTTCATTGTCAGGTACTTGGCTCATGTGACCGGCTTTCTTATGGATAGAATTTGGTTTCGGTCCAGGGTGTGTCGGCATTGTCGCGCGTCAGAATCAGGCGGTCATGCAGGCGGAAGGGCTTGTCCTGCCAGAATTCGACATAGGTGGGAACGATGCGGAAACCAGACCAATAAGGCGGGCGCGGCACGTGGCCCACGGCGTATTTGGCGGCATAAAGGGCGACCTGCTTTTCCAGCGCAAAACGGCTTTCGAGGGGGCGCGATTGCTGGGAAGCCCAAGCACCAATGCGGCTGTCGCGGGGGCGGGTGTCGAAATAGGCATCTGCCTCTGCGTCGCTTACGGGGCTGGCAGGCCCACGAACGCGCACCGCGCGGCGCAGCGATTTCCAGTGGAAGCACAGGGCGGCCTTGCCGGAACCGAGAATTTCGCGGCCCTTCTGGCTTTCAAAATTCGTATAGAAAACAAAGCCCTGCTCGTCGAAGCCCTTCAGCAGCACCATGCGGACATTGGGCATTCCGGCCGCGTCCACGCTGGCCAAACTCATGGCGTTGGGGTCGTTGGGCTCGGACTTTTCGGCTTCTGCGAACCATTCAGCGAAAAGGGCAAAGGGATCAGTCATTTTGGGCGGGCATCCATTTCGGGTGAACTCGTCTATGGCTGTTATAGCTGCAAAAATCTGCTTTCCGGTAGACTTTCAGCCTAATTTTGTGCAAAAGCCGAACCCATGCGGAAGTATTTGTGAACGGTGGAAAAATGAGTGAATCCGGACGTTTGATGGCCGGCAAGCGGGGCCTCATCATGGGGGTTGCCAATAACCGCTCCATCGCTTGGGGAATTGCACAGGCCTGCGCCAATGCCGGGGCCGAACTGGCCTTCACCTATCAGGGGGATGCGCTGAAGAAGCGTGTGGAGCCGTTGGCGGCTGAATTGGGTGCCAAGCTGGTGGTGCCTTGCGATGTAACAGATATGGCGTCGCTGGATGCCACTTTCGCCGCCATTGAAAAGGAATGGGGCAAGCTGGATTTCGTGGTCCACGCCATTGCCTTCTCCGACAAGGATGAGCTGGACGGGCGCTATGTGGACACCACGGCGGAAAACTTCACCAAGACCATGTTCATCTCCTGCTACAGTTTCACCGCCGTTGCCCAGCGCGCCGACAAGCTGATGAAGGCGGGCGGATCGCTGCTTACCTTGACCTATTACGGTGCTGAAAAATGGATGCCGCATTATAATGTGATGGGTGTGGCCAAGGCGGCTTTGGAAGCTTCCGTGCGCTATCTTGCGGCGGATCTGGGCCGTGACAATATCCGCGTGAATGCCATTTCGGCAGGCCCCATCAAGACGCTGGCTGCATCCGGCATTGGTGACTTCCGCTATATCATGCGCTGGAACGAATATAACTCGCCGCTTCGGCGCAATGTGACGATTGAGGAAGTGGGCGACAGCGCGGTTTATCTGCTGTCCGACATGGGACGCGGCACCACGGGCGAGATTTTGCATGTGGATGCAGGCTATCATGTGGTCGGCATGAAGAACCCGGAAGCACCGGATATTGGCGTTGTGGGTGCTGCCAATGCGGCTGGCCCGAGCGAGTAATTGAATGTCTCATAACAGCTTCGGCCACCTGTTTCGCGTTACCACCTTCGGTGAAAGCCATGGCGTGGCGCTGGGCTGTGTGGTGGATGGCTGTCCGCCCAATCTTGCGCTTGAAGCTTGCGACATCCAGCGCGACCTTGACCGGCGCAAGCCCGGCCAATCGCGTTTCACAACACAGCGGCGCGAAGCTGATGAGGTGAAGATCTTATCCGGCGTGTTCCATGATGAGCGCACCGATGGCCAGCGCACCACAGGGGCACCGATTGCGCTGGTGATTGAGAACACAGATCAGCGTTCGAAAGATTACGGCGATATCCGCGATCGTTACCGGCCGGGTCATGCTGATTTCACCTATGATGCCAAATATGGCATCCGCGATTATCGCGGTGGCGGGCGTTCGTCGGCCCGCGAAACGGCCGCGCGCGTGGCGGCAGGGGCCATTGCGCGCAAGGTGATTGCAGGTGTTACGATCCGCGCGGCACTGGTGCAGATGGGGCCGCACAAGATTGAGCGGGCAAATTGGGATTGGCAACAAGTTGACGCCAATCCGTTTTTCACCCCCGATGCTGCGGCTGCCGCCAAGTTTGAGGAATATCTCGACGGCGTGCGTAAAGCGGGTTCATCCTGCGGGGCGGTGATCGAGGTTGTGGCTTCGGGGGTTCCTGCCGGATGGGGCGCGCCCATTTACGGCAAGCTCGACAGCGATCTGGCTGCCGCCATGATGAGCATCAATGCGGTGAAGGGTGTGGAAATCGGCGAAGGCTTTGCTTCGGCTGCCTTGAGCGGGGAAGATAATGCCGATGAAATCCGCATGAAGGATGGCAGGCCTGAATTTCTGACGAACAAAGCAGGTGGGGTTCTGGGCGGCATTTCGTCGGGCCAGGATATTGTGGTGCGCTTTGCGGTGAAGCCGACAAGCTCCATTTTGACACCGCGCCGTTCCATCACTGCGGGCGGTGAAGAAACCGATGTGATGACCAAGGGGCGGCATGATCCGTGCGTTGGCATCCGTGCGGTGCCCGTTGGGGAAGCGATGATGGCGCTGGTGCTGGCGGACCATTTCCTGCGCCATCGCGGCCAGGTGGGTTAGCTTCAACCGGCCCCGCCACGATCAAACCGCCTTCGCGTGCCGTCCCGCTTGCCCCGTATAATGCGCGTCGAAGGCCTGCGCGACCGTGCGGCAGAATAGGCGGTGTTCGGTGGGCACGCTGAGGTGGGTGCCGTTCAGCTTCACCAAGCCATCGCTTGCCAATTCTTCCAAGCGCGGCAATGCCTCTGGGAAGGCCGCAAAATCGGCTTCCAGATAGCACATGATTTGCGAGATGATTTGCGCGCGGCGATTGTCTTCATCTGTCACGGCAATACCGCGATCCACGCTGGTGCGACCTTCTTCAGCCGCCGTGATCCACGCGGCCTGATCGCGCGCATTTTGCGCAAAGCCATTCGGCAAGGCAGAGATGGATGAGGGGCCGAAGCCCAGAAGGGCATCCGCCGCATCCGTTGTGTAGCCCTGGAAGTTGCGCCGTAGAGTGCGGGTGGCGAGGGCTTTGGCCATGTCGTCATCTGGCTTCACATAATGATCAAGCCCCACGGGCACATAGCCATGTTCCTGCAACACATCGCCAATGATGGTCGCTTGCGCGAAGCGGTCTTCGACGCCGGGCAAATCCGCTTGCTTGATCATGGCCTGTTGCTTCTTGAACCACGGTACATGGGCATAGCCGAACACCGCCACGCGCGAGGGCGCGAGGGTTGCGGTGAGGCGCGCGGTTTCGGCAACGCTGGCTTCCGTTTGGCCCGGAAGGCCGTAGATCAGATCAAAATTGATCGAATCGATGCCGCTTTTGCGAAGGGCTTCCACGCCCGCCGCCACAAGGCCGAAGGGCTGGATACGGTTGATCTTGGCTTGCACGGCGAGGCTGAAGTCCTGAACGCCGAGACTTGCGCGGTTGATGCCATTTTGCGCCAAGCCTGCGCGGACTTGTGGGGTGAGGGTGCGCGGGTCGATCTCCACGGCCAGTTCCGCCCCAGGTGCCAGCCCCAAATGCGTATGCACGGCATCCATAACACTCGTGAATTCCTGCGGTTTGAGATAGGTGGGCGTGCCACCGCCGAAATGCAGGTGCTTCACGCGGGCTTTTGGCCCTGGCAATGCTGCACCGGTGGCCGCGATTTCACGTGTGATGGCGGCGGTGAAGCGTTGGGCGCGCGAATAGCTGTTGGGAACGCTCGTATGGCAGCCGCAATACCAGCAAAGCTGGCGGCAGAAGGGCACGTGGACATAGGCCGAAAGGCTCGTTGCTACCCCAAGCCCCGCGCGCCAGAATTCGAAGGTTTCCGGCCTTAGTGGGCCAAATTGGGCGGCGGTGGGATAGCTCGTATAGCGCGGGATGTCCTGAAGGGCATATTTAAGCAAATGGGGCTGCATGGGGCCTTTTTAGAGGGTTTTTGGGCCAGTTCCTTGATCGGGATCAAGCGGTTTGAAACCAGCTTTACAGGTGGGCCTTGATTTTCTATAAGGCGGCGTCTGCATTGTTCATATGCGATGCCCGGATAGCTCAGTTGGTAGAGCAGCGGATTGAAAATCCGCGTGTCGCTGGTTCGATTCCGGCTCCGGGCACCACTTTTCTTCATCGGACAGTTTTCTTCATCAGACATTGCCAAGGTGAGCGTGGCCCACCGATCCAGACCGTTGAAAAGACTTCTGGGCAGGCTTTGGCCCATAGCACCGCTGCGGCCGGTGTTGCTTGCCGCGCTTCACGTTTTCTGGCTCCTCAAATTCGCCAAGCATCATCGCCGGCTGCCGCTCCAGCCATCGCGGCGGTTCAATGATTTCCTGTTTTCGATCAAGGCAGGCCGGGAGATTACCCATCCGCTGCGCGCGCAGGTGACAGACAAGGTGCATGGCAAGGCCTTTATTGCAGATCGTCTGGGGCCAAATTTCACGCCGAAAACCTTGGCAGTGCTTACCCGTGCGCCAGACTTGGTGAGCTATCTGCCACCCTATTATCCGGTCATGGCAAAGCCAACCCACAGTAGCGGCAGGTTTGTCAAAATCAGCTCCGCGGAGGAATATGTTGCGCAAATTCCGGTTATGCAGGGGTGGCTGCAGCATGATTATTTCTTGACCTCGCTTGAGCGCCATTATGATGGGCTGGAAAAGAAGATCATCATCGAGGCGTTCATCGAGGATTCCTTCTGGCTTGAAGGCTCGGTGCATTGCCGCCACGGCGATCCGCGTATCATCAGCCTGATCGACCGATACACCAAGCACCGGCAATCGTTCCGCGCCGATAGAACCCCGCTGGGGGTGAGCCTTGGCTATCCGTTCCAAGAATTGCAGGTGAAGGATTGGCGGTTTTTTGATGGGCTGCTGGCGCAATGCAGAACCTTGTCAGAGCCGTTCAGCTATATGCGCGTGGATTTCTACACCGACGGGCATTCGCTTGTGTTTGGCGAGTTGACCAGCTTGCCCGCGGGCGCAAATGGAAGGTTTTACCCAGACGGGGGTGAAGCAATATTCTCCAAGGCGTTTTTCGGGCCATGAGCTTGGCGCGTGATGGCGGTCTTGGTGTTTGAGGCTTTGATTGCTAAAAAGAGACGGGAAAAAGAGGAAGCCTCGTGCCATGGAAATCACAACCCTGATGCTGGAGCAAGCCAGCGACATATTCCGGCTCG
>CAJBCQ010000081.1 GCA_903951595.1 uncultured Hyphomicrobiales bacterium
CCAGCAACCATTCGCGGCCCAAGCGGCGGGCGGCGTCTTGCAGTTGGAGCATGCGATCTTCCTGCTCGGCCTTCATCTGCGGGCTATCATCCATGCGATAAAAGCACAGGCATTTGATGACATGATCGACGGGCCATTCGATGAGCTTGGTGCCAATGTCGCCACCGCCTTCGAATTGAAGCGGGCGGGAACCGGGAAGCTCCACCGGGCGGCCGATCCATAAGGGCTGGGAAGCGGCGGCAAACAGAGCTTCTTGGCCGTAAGTGCTATCGAGCAGCATGCCAAAGCCGGGCCGACCTTGGCTTACCCGCAGGCAGGCTTGCAAGGCCAGTTTCTTGAAGGCAGGGATGCGCGCGCGCGATGCACCTTGCTGGTCGGCAATGGCTTCCAGTTGCGAGCGGTGATCTATGGCAAGCGCCATCAGCGTGTCTGGGCTGGGACGGCGGGTGGTGGCCCAATGAATGTGGGCCAGTTCTTTGTCTTTGCGAAGTGCCCGCTCGGATGCGCCGTGCTTGAGGAAATAATCCAGTTCGGTTTTGGTGGGATATTCGGGCGAGCAGAGCAGGCGTGAGACAGCAAAAGCGCCACCCGCATTGGCCCATTGGCAGCAGGTTTCCAAAGGTTCATCGCGCATCCAGCCGCGCAAGAACCCTGCCATGAAAGCATCTCCCGCCCCCAGCACGTTGAACACTTCCACAGGAAAGCCGGGGCCGCGGATGCCTTCATCGAGGCTATCGGGTATGGCACCGGGAAAGACCACACAGCCCATGGGGCCGCGCTTGCAGACGATGGTGGCTTGGCTTACCGCACGGATGGCGCGGATGGAGGCGAGTGTATCTTCAAAGCCGCCAGCAATGGCGAGTTCTTCTTGCGTGCCGACGATCAAATCGCATTGGGGAAGGATAGGGGCTAAATGCTGGGTGACAGCATCGGATTTGATATAGCGTTCCTCGCCTGCGCCGTGGCCTGCCAAGCCCCAGAGATTGGGGCGGTAATCAATATCAAAGGCGATGCGGCGGCCGTGTTTTTTGGCAAGGGCCATTGCCTTTTTTTGGGCAGCTGCGGTGTGGGGGCGGGAGAAGTGCGTGCCTGTCACAACAATCGCGCCGGAACGCGCGATGTAGTCCTCGTCAATGTCGCTTTCATCAATGGCCCAATCAGCGCAGTTTTCGCGGTAGAAAATGAGCGGAAAGGTTTTGTCGTCGCGCACGCCGAGGATGACCAGAGCGGTGAGGCGTTCTGCATCGGTGCGGACATGGGTGGTGTCCACACCTTCGCGATGGAATTGTTCGCGGATGAAGCGGCCCATATGTTCATCCCCCACCCGGGTGATGATGCCTGCCCTTAGCCCTAAGCGGGCCGCACCGATGGCGATATTGGCGGGGCAACCGCCGACGGATTTGGCGAAGGAGCCCATATCTTCCAACCTGCCGCCGATCTGCTGGCCGTAAAGGTCCACCGAGGCACGGCCGATGGTGACGATGTCACGGTCGATTTGGGTCACGGGGCAAAATCTCCTGCGGATTGAAATTTCGGAATGAATAGTCTAAATTTATCACGACTGAAACATTGTTTCCAGAATTGGGTCAAGCATCCCTTGCGGTTTACGCTCGCTTCTGGCTTGTGAAATCAAAGCCTGCCGCTGAAAAAGGACGCGCCCATGACGGCTGTGAAAATCGGCATCAACCCGACGATCTGGAGCAATGACGACATGCCGCAGCTGGGTGGCGATACGCCGCTGGATGTTTGTCTTGCTGAAACCAGGCTTGCCGGATTTGCGGGCACGGAGATGGGTGGCAAATTCCCCAAGACATCGGCGCAAATGCGCCCGCTGTTGGCCAAGCATGGCTTGGAGCTGGCCTCGGGCTGGTTCACGGGCAAGGCGTTCGTTCATGATGTCCATCAGGAATTTGACGCCGCCCTTGTCCATTTGCAGTTGCTGAAAGACATGGGCTGCCCATATGTCGTTTATGCCGACACCTCTCACGGCACGCAGGGCGAGATC
>CAJBCQ010000082.1 GCA_903951595.1 uncultured Hyphomicrobiales bacterium
ACGTTGATTTCGGTCATGTAGTCGCCGATCACGTCGATGCCGGTGAAGATGAGGCCGCGTTTTTTGAGTTCTGGGCCGATGGCTTCGCAGATTTCGTGTTCGCGCTTGGTGAGAGTCGTGGGTGTTGGTGTGCCGCCCACATGCATGTTGGAGCGGTTTTCGCCGTGGGCGGGCACGCGGTTGATGGCACCGGCCACTTCACCATCGATCAAAATGATGCGTTTGTCGCCTGCACGCACTTGCGGCAGATAGGCCTGCGCGATGAAGGGTTCCTTGAACATCTGGGTGAAGAGTTCGAGGAGCGATGAGAAATTCTCGTCGCCTTCTTTCTGGCGGAACACGCCCGCACCACCATTGCCGTAAAGCGGCTTCAAAATAATGTCGCCATGTTCGGCGCGGAAGGCGGCGAGTTCTTCCAGATCGCGCGTGATGAGCGTGTCGGGCATGAATTCGGCAAACTTGGTGACGAAGATTTTTTCCGGGGCGTTTCGCACTTCTGCAGGGTCATTCACCACAAGGGTTTTGGGGTGGATGGTTTCCAGAAGATGGGTGGCGGTGATGTAGCCCATGTCGAAAGGCGGATCTTGGCGCATCAGCACGGTGTCCATCGTGGCGAGGTCCACGCGCTGGCGGGCACCGAGTTCATAATGATGGCCCGGCTCGTCTTTCACGCGCACTTCATGGCCGGTGGCGAATAGCTTGCCATCGCGCAAGGCCAGCGTGTTGGTGTGATAATAAAACAGCGAATGGCCGCGCGCTTGCGCCTCCAGCATCATGGCGAAAGTGCTATCGCCCTTGATGTTGATCGACTGGATGGGGTCCATCTGGACAGCTACGGAAAGGCGCATGGGTTTCTCCTTCACAAACGCTTACCAGGCCTCGGCCCCGAAGGCGTTTTCAATATGCTCAGGCAAGAGGTAGGGACTTACCAGAATGATGTCAAAGCGGCAGTCGCCGCCTAAGCTTTCCGGGTTGGCGGCAATCCAGTAATTAGCCGCCGCGATGATGCGCTTGGCTTGGCGCGGGGTGACGGCATAAAGGGCGGCATCGCGGCTGGCACGGGCCTTGACTTCAATGAAGGCGGTGACTTCGCCTTTGCGGGCAATGAGGTCGATTTCGCCAACACGGGTTTTAACCCTTGTGCCGAGAATTTCCCAATGCTGCCCGATGAGAAATTCGGCAGCGGTTTCCTCCGCCTGCCTTCCAGCCTGTTCGGCCTTGCGGCGTCGCGGATCAGGGGGCTTCGTCATCACCTAATTCTTTCAGCTCCAAGGCGCGGGCATACAGCTCACGCTTGGGAAGGTTCAAGCGCAAGGCCAGTTCGGCGGCGGCTTGGCTCAGGCTCATGCGGGACATGGTTTCGATGAGCTTGGCGTCGATTTCGGACTGGCTCAAAACACCTGCGCCTTCCGGTGGTGGCGAAATGACAAGGGTGATTTCGCCTTTCAGCCCACCGCGCGCGGCTATGGCTTCAGCCATGGCTTCAGGCTCACCGCGCAACACTTCCTCATAAAGCTTGGTCAATTCCCGCGCCACCGCCACGGTGCGTCCAGGCATTACGGCGGCGACATCGGCAAGGGTTGCCTCAATGCGGGGGGCTGTATCAAAGAAGATAAGCGTGGATGGCACGCTGGCCAGCTCAGCAAGCCTTGTGCGGCGGGCGGCGGATTTGGGGGGCAGAAAGCCTGCAAAGAGAAACCGGTCGCTCGGCAAGCCGGAAAGGGCGAGCGCCATGACGGGGGCACAAGCGCCGGGAAGCATTTCCACTTTGATCGCCTCAGCAATCGCTTCTGTCACCAATTTATAGCCCGGATCATTGATGAGGGGGGTGCCGGCGTCACTCACCAGCGCAAAAGACTTGCCTGCTTTCAGCTCTGCCAAAATGGCAGGTCGCACTTTTGACGCATTGTGATCGTGATAAGCCCGAAGTGGCGCCCTTATATCGTAACGCTCCAGAAGCTTTCCCGTATTGCGCGTATCTTCACACAGAATCGCGTCAACGGCGGCCAGTGTGGCCAAGGCCCGCAAGGTGATATCACCGAGATTGCCGATGGGGGTCGCGGTGAGATAAAGACCGGGGGAAAGCGGGGCTGCTTCATAGCCATGCTGGCCGATTTTGTAGCGGCGTTGTGGCAGTGTGTCAGGCATGGCAAGCAGTACCGTTGCGTCAGGGGCTGGATTCGGGACGGAAGCGTGACTAGTCTTGCCACAATTGCCAGTCTACGAGCCGCAGGGCCTTCTGCGCCAGAGACAAAGAGGATGAAACAGATATGAGTGCCAGCGCCACCCGAATGATCTCGCCCTTCCGCCTGCCCTTGCTGCGTTCGGCCCTTCTGGGGTTTGCCGCCTTGGCGCTGGCTTCCTGCGGCGGCTTGAGCAAGATGGGTGGCCTGCTTTCGGATGACGCGAAAGTGGAAACCCCGATCGCGGTGCCGGCTGAACCGGTGGTGCAGGGTTCCGGCGTGAAGGTTGCCCTGCTCTTGCCGCTGACAGCCCCCGGAGATACGGGCGATATTGCGACAGGCATGAAGCAGGCGGCTGAATTGGCCCTCATTGATGCAGGTGGCTCTGGTGTCACCCTGCTCACCAAAGACACGCTGGGCACAGCCGAAGGCGCAAGTGCGGCAGCGACACAGGCGCTGGATGAAGGCGCGCAGCTCATCATCGGCCCGCTTCTGGGTTCGGAAGTGCAAGCCGTGGCCCCGCTCGCGCAGGCCCGTCAGATTCCGGTCATCGCTTTTTCGTCATCGAGTAGTGTGGCTGGCAATGGCGTTTATCTGATGAGCTTCCTGCCGGAGGAAGAAGTTTCCAACATCATCCGTTATGCTTCTGAAAACGGGCTGACCAAGGTGGCGGGCTTGCTGCCCAAATCGCAATATGGGGCGGTGGTGGAGCGCGCCTTCCTGCAATCAGCCCAACAGCGCGGCGTTACCGTTTCCGGCATCACGCGTTTCCCGCGCACCAATCAGGCCATGGTGGACCCGGCGCGTGAAACCGTGGGCATCGTGAATGATGCTGGCCGTGGCGTCCAAGCGCTGCTGATTGCCGAAGGCGGGCCCATGCTCAATTCGCTCGGGCTTAATCTCAAAAATGCGGGCTTTGACCCGACACGTTTGAAGCTTCTGGGCACCGGGCTTTGGGACAATCGGGATACGAGCGGCATTCCGCTGGCCGCTGGCGGGCTTTATGCCGGGGTATCACCGGAAATGGTGGCGCGGTTTGACGAGCGCTACAGCCAGCAATATTTCGGCAAGCCCGATCGCATTGCAAGCTTGGCTTATGACGCGGTGAGCCTCAGCATCATTCTGGCACGCAGCCCACAAGGACAGCAATTCACGCAAAGCGCGCTTACCAATCCAGAAGGCTTCCAAGGTGTGAACGGCCTGTTCCGCTTCCGCCAGAACGGGTTGATCGAACGTGGGCTTGCCATTTTGCAGGTAATGCCGGGATCGGCCCCGAAGGTCATCGCTCCGGCACCCGAACGCTTCCCGCCTGCTTCCTAAATTCCGGCAAGCCTTGCGATCAGGGCATTGAGCAGGCGGCGTCCGGCAGGTGTTGCGGCAACCATGTCATCATGATGCGTGATCATGCCTTCTTCCACCAGTGCTGCCATGCGGTCTTTTGGGATGGATTGGCCTGTAAGGCGCGCATAACGATTGAGTGATATGCCTTCGGTCAGGCGCAGGCCCATGATGAGATATTCAAATCCCTGATCGCAGGCCGATAGCACATTGCTTTCCACAAGCGCGTGGCCTTGTTTTGCCACCGCTTGCCGCCATCCTTCCGGGTCTTTCAGGGTGCTGAGTGCAAGTTTGTGTTCAGGCGTGGTGATGCGACCATGTGCGCCGGGGCCAGCACCGGCATAATCGCCATAGCGCCAATAGATGAGATTGTGGCGCGATTCCTGGCCGGGCAAGGCGTGATTGGAAACCTCATAGGCACGAAGGCCTGCTGCCTGCGTCATCTCTTGGGTAAGTTCAAAAAGGGCAGCGGCGTGATCATCATCCGGGATGGTGAGTTTTCCGGCGTGAAAAAGATCGTGATAGGCGGTGCCCGGTTCGATGGTGAGCTGATAAAGCGACATATGGCCTGCGGCTTCTTCCAGCGCGCGCGCCAGTTCAGCCTGCCAGGCGGCAAGTGATTGACCGGGGCGAGCATAGATCAAGTCAAAAGACACGCGCGGGAAAATATCGCGCGCTAATCGGAATGCGGCGAGAGCTTCTTCGACCGAATGCTGGCGGCCGAGCTTGGCCAAATCCGCGTCATCCAACGCCTGCACGCCCACCGAAACGCGGTTCACGCCTGCCGCCCGATAACCCTTGAAATTTTCGGCTTCAATGCTCGTGGGGTTGGCTTCGAGTGTGACCTCGGCCAAATCACCCAAGCCCCATAATTCATCGATGGCACGCAGCACATAATCGACCGCCTGTGGTGGCATGAGCGATGGTGTGCCGCCGCCGAAGAATACGCTATCGAGAGTGCGCGGCCCGCATAATGCGCGCATGTATTTGAGTTCTTGGGCAAGCCCTTGCGCGAAATCCATCGCATCCACACCGCCATGGCGTACATGGGAGTTGAAATCGCAATAGGGACACTTGGCCTTGCAGAAAGGCCAATGGACATAGACACCGAAACCGGGGCCAGATGTGTTCACGTCAAGGCATCCAGAAATAATTGGAAGGCCCGTGCCCGATGCGACATGGCGTGTTTTTCAGAAGGCTCCATCTGGCCGAAGGTGAGGCTTTCACCATCGGCAAGGAACATGGCGTCATAACCAAAACCACG
>CAJBCQ010000083.1 GCA_903951595.1 uncultured Hyphomicrobiales bacterium
CAAGGGGGCCATTTTTGTCGATGAGCTTTCCGAAATTCCCGATGACGGCCAACCGGTCATCTTCTCCGCGCACGGGGTTGCCAAATCGGTTCCTGAAGAAGCCCGTGCCCGCAAGCTGTTCCATCTGGATGCCACCTGCCCATTGGTGACGAAAGTGCATATGGAAGCCGAGCGCCATTATGCTGATGGCCTTGAGCTCATCCTCATCGGCCATAGCGGCCACCCGGAAGTGATCGGCACCATGGGCCAATTGCCGCAAGGTTCCTTCACGCTCATTGAAACCGTGGCAGATGCCGAAAGCTTTACCCCGCGTAACCCCGAACGCTTGGCCTTCACCACGCAAACCACCCTTTCGGTAGATGACACGCGCGAAATCGTGGAAACCCTGCAACGCCGCTTCCCGAAGATGGAGGCACCCCACAAGGAAGACATCTGCTATGCCACCACCAACCGCCAGGAAGCGGTGAAAATGATCGCGCCTGATTGTGATGCGCTGATCGTGGTGGGTGCCCCCAACAGCTCCAATTCCTTGCGCCTTGTGGAAACCGCAGCGCGTGCAGGCACCGCCAATTCCTTCCTCGTGCAGCGGGCTGCTGAAATTGATTGGGCGCGGTTGGGCCAAATCAAATCACTCGGCATCACCGCGGGTGCCTCGGCCCCTGAAGTGCTGGTTGATGAAGTGATCGAGGCTTTCCGCGCGCGTTTTGATATTGAGGTCAAAACAATTGTCATGCGGCAGGAAAATGTCAGCTTCAAACTTCCGAAAGGCTTGCGCGCGTGAAGCAGGTTGAGATTTTCACCGATGGTGCCTGTTCCGGCAATCCCGGCCCCGGCGGCTGGGGCGCCATCTTGCGCTATGGCGAGACAGAAAGGGAATTGTCTAGCGGGGAAGACCACACCACCAACAATCGCATGGAATTGATGGCCGCCATTTCAGCACTGGAAGCGTTGAAAACGCCCTGCAAGGTCATCCTCAACACCGATTCCAGTTACCTCAAAGACGGCATCACCAAATGGATCAAGAACTGGAAGCGCAATGGCTGGCGCACGGCCTCTAAAGACCCGGTGAAAAATGCTGAACTGTGGCAGCGGCTGGAAGCTGCACTGGGCCGCCATGAAATCCATTGGAAATGGGTGAAAGGCCACGCCGGTCACGCTGAAAATGAACGCGCGGACGAATTGGCGCGCATGGGCATGGCACCGTTCAAGAAGTAACTTAAACCGCTTCCTGCACCAATTGCTCGGCCGTTTCCAAATCCACCGACACAAGCTGGCTCACACCGCGCTCCATCATCGTGACACCGAACAGGCGGTTCATCTTCGCCATGGTCAGCGCGTGATGGGTGATGATGAGGAAGCGTGTATCCGAACGCTCCAGCATGGCGCGCAGCAGATTGCAGAAGCGTTCCACATTGTGATCATCCAGCGGCGCGTCCACTTCGTCCAGCACGCAGATGGGCGAAGGGTTGGTCAGGAACACCGCGAAAATAAGCGCCATGGCCGTCAATGCCTGCTCACCACCTGACAGCAGCGACAGCGTCGTCGGCTTCTTGCCCGGCGGATTGGCGAGGATTTCAAGCCCCGCCTCCAGCGGATCATCCGATTCGATAAGCTGAAGCTCGGCCTTGCCGCCACCAAACAGCGTTTCAAACAATTCGCTGAAGCTCGCATTCACCTTGTCGAAAGCTTCCAGCAAACGCTGGCGACCTTCCTTGTTGAGCGATTGGATGCCACCACGCAATTTGGCGATGGCCTGCGTCAAGTCTTCACGCTCGGCGATCAAACCGGTGAGCTGCTTATTCACCTCCTCGGCTTCTTCATCGGCGCGCAAATTCACGCCACCCAAACGCTCACGCTCCTCGCGCAATTGGTTGAGCTTGCGTTCGGCTTCTTCAGGTGTTGGCAGCTTATCGGTTTCCAGCCCTGCTTGCGCCATCACCTCATCCGGCGCGCAGGAAAGCTGCTCGGCAATCCGGCGCTCGGCGTCGGATGAACGCTCCCGCGCGGCTTCGGTGCGGGCACCTGCGCGCGCATGTTCTTCGCGCGTGTTCGCCAGAAGCTCCTGGGCCTCGCGCAGCAGACCATCAGCGGTCCGCAAATGGTTTTCGGCAGCTGCCAGAATGTCGGCGGCTTCCTTACGCTCTGCTTCAGCCTGCGATAGGGCGGACAGAAGCTTGTTGCGCTTTTCTTCCATCGCGGCGGGAATGCCGGAAAGGGTTTCCAATTCGGCGCGGGCCTCGGCCACACGCTTGGTCAATTCACCCGACTGCGCCTGCGCCCGCTTAATGCGCTCGCCCCAATGGGAACGCTCATCGCCAATGGCTTTCAAACGCGCCGCGCGCGCCTGTGCCTCGCGCTCAATGCCGTCATGGCGGGCGCGCACTTCGGCATAATGCGCCCGCTCGCGCGCCACCTTGTCGCGAAGTGCCTGAAGCTGTTCGGAAAGCCCTTCGGTGCCGGCCAGTCCGGCAAGCTCGCCCTCGGAAGCCGAAAGCGCATGGCGGGCTTCTCCCAAGCCTTGCTCAATGCGGCGCATGGCTTCATCCAGCGCACTGGCCTGGCGCAAACGCTCAGCCATTTCGCGCTCATGGGCAGCCAATGCCTTGCGGGCAAATTCAACAGCCGATGTGGAAGCCCGCCACGCATCACGCGCTTCACGCTCGGCCCGCGAAGCCGTTTCCACCTGCAAACGAGACGTATCAAAAAGCCCGCGTGAGGCCTCAGCCGCGGTGGCGGCAGTTTCAGCTTCCACCTCAAGGCTTTGTAAGCGGTTGCGCTCGGCCAAACGACGCGCGGCAGCGGTGGGGGCTTCAGCAGCAGCGGTGAAACCATCCCAACGCCACAGATCGCCCTCGCGGCTCACAAGCCGTTGGCCGGGAAGCAACTGGTTTTGCAAAGCCTGGCCCAAGGCGCGATCGACAACGCCCGTATGTTGCAAGCGCCGCGCCAAGGCTTGTGGCCCCCCCACATATTCCGAAAGCCGTGCCGCTCCCGGCGGCAGCGGTGCGGTATTCGCCAGCGGCGGCAACCCGCGCCAATGAACGGGCGCTGCCTCATCGGCAGGCGCATCAATATCATCCCCCAAGGCAGCCCCCAGGGCTGCTTCATAACCAGGCCGAACGGTCAGCGTATCAATAAGCGAGGGCCAAAGTTCATCAGAGGAAACATTGAGCAATTTCGACAGCGTGCGCACTTCGGTGGCCAGGCTTTCAGCCTTGCGCCGCGCCTCATCATAAGCGGCACGCTTTTCGGCTTCCGCCGCCCGCGCTTGCCGTACCTGCGCTTCGGCTTCCGTAGCAGCCGTTTCGGCAGCCGTGGCGGTGGCCACAGCGGCCTCCACCGAAGTGATGAGCGCCTGAGCCTTTTCTTCGCCACCCGCTTCGGCAATCAAAGCCGCCTTGCGGCTTTGCACGTCGGTCAATTCGCGTTCCAGGCGGGCCAGCCGTCCACGCTGTTCTTCAATGCTGCGGGAAATGGCATTGCGCCGGGCGGTCAGTTCCGAAAGCCGCGCATTGGCTTCGTCGGCTTCTTCCTGGGTTTGAGCAAGTTGGGCTGCCGCCCCCTGTAGCACAATGGCAGCTTCAGCCCGCAAAGCCTGATCCTGCCCCTGCACTGCCACAAGCTCGGCTTCTTCGGCGCTCAGTTTTTCGAGAATTTTGACAGTATCGGCGAGGGTTTCTTCTTCGCGCGCCAAATCCTGTTCAGATTGTTTCAGCCGCGCTTCAATCTCGGCCTTGCGGGCTTTGGCGCGGGCTTCTTCGGCTTCCAAGCTTTGCCGTTCCAGCGTCAATCGCTGAAGCACGGCAGCGCGAACGGTTTCATTCTCGCGCAATTTGGGCAGACCTTCGGCGGCCGCATCGCGCTCGCGCGTTTTTTCCGAAAGAACCCGCGTGGCTTCGGCCAAAAAGCGGGTGATTTCATCCAGCTGCAATTGCTCGCGCTTGACCGATTGCGTCGCTTCCTGCCAGCCCATGAAAAGCTGGGCCGCTTCCAGCCGCTTCACATCGGTTGAAATCTGCTTGTATTTCTGTGCCTGTCGGCTCTGGCGCTTCAGGCTGGCAAGCTGGGTATCCAGCTGCGCCACCACATCTTCCAAACGCTGGAGATTGGTTTCGGCACCCTTGAGCTTCAGCTCTGCCTCATGCCGGCGCGTGTGAAGCCCGGTGATGCCAGCGGCTTCTTCCAGAATGCGGCGGCGTGATTGTGGCTTGGCATTGATCAACTCGCCAATCTGGCCTTGCCGCACAAGGGCCGGTGAACGCGCACCTGTCGAGGCATCGGCAAATAAAAGCTGCACATCGCGCGCGCGCACTTCCTTGCCGTTAATGCGGTAGGACGAGCCTTCATCGCGCTCAATCCGCCGTGTGATTTCAATGGTTTCCAGATCATTGAAGGCGGGTGGCGCGGTGCGGTCGGAATTGTCCATCGTCACCAGCACTTCGGCCACATTGCGGGCAGGCCGCTGCGTGGTGCCTGAGAAGATAACGTCATCCATGCCAGAGGCACGCATGTTCTTGTAGGAGTTCTCCCCCATCACCCAGCGCAGGGCTTCCAGCAGGTTCGACTTGCCGCAGCCATTCGGCCCAACAATGCCCGTAAGCCCCGGCTCAATCAAAAGCTCGGTGGGCTCCACGAAGGATTTGAAGCCGGATAGCCTGAGCCGGGAGAACTTCATGGATAAACCTTAACCCGCTAGGGCTTCGTTGATGGCCTTGCGGAAATCATCGATTGCTAAACTTCCCTTCAGCATCTTGCCATTGATGAAGAAAGTTGGCGTGGAATTAACGCCATAGGTCTTGTCGGCCTTTTGCTGGGTATCAATGATGCCTTGCGCGATCTTGTCGTTCTTGATGCAGGCTTCAAAGCTTTCCTGCGTAAAGCCCGCAAGCTGCGCCACCTTGAACAAGGCCCCCTTGGGGTCTTGGCTGCGCGCCCAAGCCTCTTGCTGCTCGAACAGAATGTCGATGATGGGGAAATACTGTTCTGGCGGCGCGCAACGCGCCACCATGAAAGCGGCTAAGGCCAGATCATCAAAGGGGAATTCGCGGAAAATGTAACGCGCTTTGCCGGTTTCCACGAAGTCAGCCTTGATCGCGGGCAGCGTGGCCTTGTGGAAGGAAGCGCAATGCGGGCAGGTGGCGGAGGCATATTCAATGATCGTCACCTTGGCATCCGCAGAACCAAGACTGCGCTCGCCCAAGGGGGGCGCGTCATTCAGCGTGGAAAGATCGGTCGCACCATCGCCACCGCCAGCGGCCGGTGCCGGGGTAGATTTTTCCGTGCTGATCAGCCCCGCGTTCCAAGCATAGCCTGCCGCGCCGATGGCCACGATAGCGGCTGCGCCGCCGAGAAGGATACGTCTGTCAATTTTCATCATAAGGTCTTTCCTACTAGATCGGCTGATAGGGGCACAATCGCGCGCTGTCCAAGCTGTGGAGAACTGAATTTACGCAACAGAATCAAAGCGGTTCACCGCCCCAGCGGGCGTCTTTTGGAAGCCATCGCACCAGCTCCCAGCCGCGATAGCGCATCCTTGAGTCGGCCATCGCCCAATCCGGCAAGCTCTTGATCGAGTTTTGCCCGCTGGGCAGCCCCCAGAACGGGTGGGGCAGGGGGTAGGGCGGCAGGCTCGGGAAGGGCACCTTGCAGCACTTTCAGCGCCACCACGACATTATAGCCGCAATAGGCGTTCACCCGCTCAATAATAGCCGGTGCCGAATATTGCACATCCAGCGCCCGGCCATAACGCGCCCTGAGCGTCAGCGTGCCACCCGTCTTGGCAGTGCCGGAAGGATCACGCGGGAACGAAAGCTTTTCCGGCAGGCAATGGCGCGAAAGCTCAGGCCCCAGAATATCCGGCCAATGCGCCAGCAAATCGGCATAGGCAAAGCCGTGGCGCGTCAGGGCCGCGCCTGCGATCTTCTTGAAATGTTTGCCCAACTGTTCCATCGATGGCCGATTATAGGGGGAGGCTGGCCTTGGCGCGAGAAAAAGCGGATTTGAGCGCCAAATTGCTCAC
>CAJBCQ010000084.1 GCA_903951595.1 uncultured Hyphomicrobiales bacterium
CGGATTTGTGGCAGGTTGGAACGGTGGAGAGCGGCGGTGTGAATATCAATGCCATAATCAGACCGCAGCACCACTTCCCGCATCAGCAAGTCCGCCAGCACAGAAGCCAGCGACCCTTGGTCAGAACCAGGGAAAGAGCGGTTCAAATCGCGCCGGTCTGGCAGATAGCGCGAATGCGAAATGAGGCCATAGCCATTCACAATCGGCACCGCCAATAGCGTGCCTTGGATGCGCGCTAGGGCCGGATGTTTCAGCACCCGCCGGATCACCTCCACCCCCATCACCTCATCACCATGGATGACGCCAGAGATGAACAATACCGGCCCATGTTCACGCCCATGCAGCACCGTCACGGGAAGCGACATGGGCGTGTGATTGGAAAGCACACTCACCGGCAAATCCGCAGCCCCGCGCGTGCCGGGAGCGATGGCAACGCCACCAATGAGAAAATCAGGCCGTTCCATCAGCCCTTGCCCCGCGTGCGCGTGCGCCCCGGCCGCGCGTGCTTTTCCAGATGCGCGATGATGCTATCGGCCACATCCACCTTGGTGGAGTTTTCGATGCCTTCAAGTCCGGGCGAGGAATTGACCTCCATCACAACAGGCCCACGCGCCGAACGCAGCATATCCACACCACACACATTAAGCCCCATGGAGCGCGCCGCCGTGATGGCGGTGGCGCGTTCATCCGGTGAAATGCGCGCCGGCTGGGCTGACCCGCCGCGATGCAGGTTGGAGCGGAATTCGCCTTCTGCCCCTTTGCGCGTCATCGCCGCCACCACCTTGCCGCCGATGACAAAGGCCCGCACATCCTCGCCCTCGGCTTCCTTGATGAATTCCTGAACGAGAATATTTACATCCGCACCGTGAAACGCCTCGATCACGGATTTCGCGGATTTGTGGGTTTCCCCCAGCACAACCCCAATGCCTTGCGTGCCTTCCAAAAGCTTCACGACAACGGGCGCACCACCCACCATTTGCAGCACTTCTTCAGTGCGCGTTGTGTCATGGGCAAAGGCGGTCACGGGAAGGCCCACACCATCGCGCGCCAGCAATTGCAGCGAACGCAGCTTGTCGCGTGAGCGGCCAATGGCAACGGACTCATTTAGCGGATAAACGCCCATCATTTCAAACTGCCGCAGCACCGCCAAACCATAGAAAGTATGGGAAGCCGCAATACGCGGGATCACCGCATCAAAGCCTTCCAATGCAGCACCCATATAGCGAAGCTCCGGGCGGCTGGATGTGATGTTCATATAGCAGCGCAGATAATCCACAGGCACAATCTCATGGCCCCGCGCCTCTGCCGCCGCAATCAGCCGCTGGTGCGAATAAAGCCTCGGATTGCGGGTCATGAGCGCGATTTTCATGAGGGTTTCACCTTCTTCACACGCTGGTTGGTGGAATGCAGAAACGAGCGGGCCGGATTGACGAGGAAGCGGCCCCGGATGGTGGCACGGCCCAACAGCATGGGAACCCCCATGTCAGTGCGATCCGAAAGGGTCACTTGCGCGCGCCATTGTTCATCACCCAACCGGATTTCCGTTTCGATCACAAAGCGGCTTTCGGATGTGCCGCCCGTATTTTTCACCCGCCGCTCGCCGTGAAGCGGCATGTCGCAGCAACGCGCCTTCACCCGCTCATTGTCGGCCGGTACATCAAAGCGCACCCAGGCGCTTCCCGCCTTGTCATAGGCTTGGATATTCTCAGCATGCAGTGAGGCCGAAAGCGCGCCAGAGTCGAGCTTGGCGATGAGCGGCCCCGCCCCCAATTCCGGCAAATGCACATGCTCGCGCCAGCCTGCAATGGCGGCTGGGCGGCGCTTGGGCTTTTTGGCGGCGACAGACATGGGCCTGACTTTAGCCGTCAAACGTCGTTGCGCAAAGTCTCGCTGATTTCGATGCCAAAGCCCGAAAGCCCGACATAATGCCGGTTGCGACTGGCGATGAGCCGGATGGAGGAAACGCCCAAATCGCGCAAGATTTGCGCGCCCAACCCCACATCCCGCCAGGCTTCCTTGCGCGCTTTGGCGGTTTCAGTCACTTCCTCGCTTGTCGCGTGCAATTGGCTTCCGGGAACCCCCGTGGTGCCTTCGCGCAAATAGACCAAAACCCCACTGCCTTCGCGCTTGAAAGTGTCATAGACCTTGTTGAGCGCCGAACGGGCACCGAACACATCGGCCAATAAATCTTCCCGATGCAGCCGCACGGGAATATTCTCTCCGCCCGAAATATCACCAAACACCAGCGCCAGATGCTGAACCTGATCGAAGGGTGTCGAATAGGCGAAGGCGCGGGCAGGGCCGACGGGTGTTTCCACCTCAAACATGCCTTCCCGCTCCACCAACCGCTCACGCGCTTGCCGGTAGGAAATGAGATCGGCCACCGAAATCATTTTGTATTTATGCGCGCGGGCAAAAGCCATCACCTGCGGCCCGCGCATCACCGAGCCGTCATCATTCATGAGTTCGGAGATGACACCAACCGGCGGCAAGCCCGCCAGCTTGCACAAATCCACCGCCGCTTCCGTGTGGCCGGAACGCATCAGCACCCCGCCAGAACGTGCCACCAGCGGAAACACATGGCCGGGGCGCACAAAATCATCCGCCTGCACATTGGAATTGGCCAATGCCCGCACCGTGCCCACCCGCTCAGTTGCCGAAATGCCCGTGGTAAGCCCCACCTTGTAATCCACCGAAATGGTGAAGGCCGTGCTTGTCGGGGCATCATTGATAGCCACCATCGGATCCAGCCGCAGCCGATGCGCTTCGGCCGCGGTGAGCGGCACGCACACGATTCCCGATGTGTGCCGGATCATCATGGCCATCTGCTCAGGCGATATTTTGGCGGCAGAGGCGATCAGATCGCCCTCATTCTCGCGGTCATCATCATCCACCACGACCACCATTTCGCCCGCCGCAATGGCCGCCACGGCTTCTTCCACGCTGTCGAGAAGGGATGTTTTTTTGTCGGGCATCAATTCGTTTCCTGCTGCATTCACATTGAAATCCTGTGGGCTGACAGCGCCTTTGGTGATGGCCCTTATGCGAAGGGCCAATTCCAGCGAAGGCTTGGCCCCACCGCAAAGCTGCGAAACGCGCCCCTGCGTAATGGCGAGTTGCCGCGCCAATTCCGCCTGCGAGGTGCCGCTTTTCGATAGCCAATCTGTCAGCTTCATGGAGCTATTATTAGCCGTGCTAATAGCTATTTACCAGCTATTAATCTATTGAAGCTGCAAGTTGTGTGGAAAGTTTTCAGAATTTTAACGTGCAACGGTCACAATGCGTAAAGTTAGACAAACGGGAGAATACATCTGTGAACGAGGGATACTATTTCGCTGAGGTCCAGCCGGCCTATGAGCGGGTGTTCATCGGGCATGACAAAGTCACCCGCATGCAAGATCGCTACGGCCAGTTCTTGGAATTTACCGGCCAGGAATTGCAGCTCATCGTCAATTATGCGGTCGAAAACCGCGATGTGATCATCAACAACCCCGAAACCCGCTTTGCCCTGCCGATTGCCGATAATTACGGCCAGGACATCCAGCTTCTGGGTGATGAAATTGACGCCATCATGCGCCGTCTGGGCGAAGTTGAGATTGAGCCGGAAACGCCCGACTATAGCTCGCAATATAATTTCTGAACAAAAACGGTCGCAGAAGTCTCCTTCCGCGACCGTAGTTTTTTTAGGCTCTAGCCCGCATTTCAGCGCGCAGCGGCCTGATGCATTTGCTCGACATATTCCCAGTTAATGAGGCTATCCACGAACGCTTCCAGATATTTCTGACGCGCATTGCGATAGTCGATGTAATAGGAATGTTCCCACACATCCACGCCAAGAATGGGCTTGGCCCCATGCATCAGCGGGTTTTCGCCATTGGGTGTTTTGGAAATGGCAAGCTTGCCATCCTTGACCGACAGCCAAGCCCAGCCGGAGCCAAACTGCGTCATCCCAGCCTGCACGAAATCGGTGCGGAACTTGTCATAACCGCCAAGGTCTGAATCAACGGCCTTGGCCAATGCGCCGGGCAGCTTGGTGCCGCCGCCATGGGGCTTCATCCAGTTCCAGAAATGCACGTGGTTGTAATGCTGGCCGACATTGTTGACGAGGCCAGCCGCCTTGGCATCAAACGCCGCCTTGCAGATATCCTCAAGGCTTTTGCCCTCATGGCCGGAATCTTTCAGCAGATTATTGCCATTGGTCACATAAGCCATGTGATGCTTATCGTGATGAAACTCCAGCGTTTCCTTCGACATGAAGGGGCCGAGGGCATCATAGGCATAGGGCAGGGCGGGAAGCTCGAGAGCCATGGGGTTATTCTCCTGTTTGTCGCCGTTAGGTGGGGTTGTTTTAGCGGCAAGGCTGATGCGGTGCAAGGAAGGGGGGGGTCGCCTGTGCGGTAATAACAATGAATTTAACGGTTATTCCCCCGCAGACGGAAACCCAGCCACCCGCTTCTCCATAAACACACTCACCGGATCATCCCCATATTCCCCGAACGGCCCGCGCCGGACATAGCCCAGGGCTTCATATAGCCCCAAGGCTTCCGGTTGGTGGATGCCCGCTTCCAGCCGCAAGAGGCTGCGCCCCTCGGCCACCGCTTCCGCCTCCAGCCGCGCCATGATGGCACGGCCAAGGCCCAGCCCGCGGGCGCGTTCGGGCACATAGACACGTTTGATCTCGGCGTAATCGTCATGCAGCCAGATGCCGCCAATGGCCAGTGCTTCACCATCGCGCCGTCCGGCAAAAAACCGCATGGGCGGCTGGCATAGGGTTTCGATGTCGAGCAGATGGTTGCTCTCAGCCGGATAGAGTGCGCCGAAATAGGCGTCGAGTTCCTCGACAAGCGCACGGATATCCGGCTGTCGCGGATCTTCGCGCCCAATCACCAGCATCAGAAGAACGCCTGCAGCCCCGTCTGCGCGCGGCCCAAGATCAGGGCATGCACATCATGGGTGCCTTCATAGGTGTTCACCGTTTCCAGATTCACCATGTGGCGGATGACGTGATATTCGCCGGAAATGCCATTGCCGCCATGCATGTCACGCGCCATGCGCGCGATGTCGAGCGCCTTGCCGCAATTATTGCGCTTCATCAGCGAAATGGCTGGCGGCTGTGTCGTGCCCGCTTCCAACGCGCGCCCCAAGGCCAGCGCCCCGTGAAGGCCGAGCGCAATTTCCGTCTGCATGTCGGCAAGCTTCTTCTGGATGAGCTGTGTTTGCGCCAAAGGCTTGCCAAACTGCTTGCGGTCCATCGTATATTGGCGCGCCCGGAACCAGCAATCTTCCGCCGCTCCCATCACACCCCAAGCAATGCCAAAGCGCGCCTTGTTGAGGCAACCGAACGGCCCCGCCAAGCCCTTTACATTAGGAAGCAGCGCATCTTCGGGAAGCTCCACATCTTCCAGCACAATCTCACCAGTAACCGACGCGCGCAGCGAAATCTTGCCTTCAATCTTCGGCGTGGAAAAGCCCTTCATGCCGCGCTCCACAATAAAGCCGCGAATGCCTTCATCATCCAAATTCGCCCACACGATGGCAATATCCGCGATGGGCGAATTGGTGATCCACATTTTCGCGCCATTGATGATGAAACCACCACCAGCTTGCCGCTTGGCGCGCGTTTTCATGCCCGCAGGATCAGAGCCCGCATCCGGCTCAGTGAGGCCAAAGCAGCCGATCAGTTCAGCCGTGGCAAGTTTGGGCAGATATTTCTTCTTCTGCGCGTCTGTTCCGTAGGCTTCAATCGGATGCATCACCAGCGAGTTCTGCACGCTCATGGCCGACCGATAACCCGAATCCACCCGCTCAATTTCGCGCGCCGCCAGCCCATAGGCCACATAACCCATGCCCGCCCCGCCATGCGCTTCCGAGGTCATAACACCGAGCAGCCCTTGGGCACCCATCTCGGCCATGATATCGCGGTCAAAAGTCTCGGTTTCAAAAGCCTTTTTCACGCGCGGCGCAAGCTTATCTTCAGCAAAACTGCGCACACTATCCCGGATCATGCGCTCATCTTGGCTGAGATGGCTTTCCAGATCGAGCGGGTCTTCCCAGTTAAATTCAGCGGCCATTTTTCGGGTTCCTGATTTGATTGGAGACACTAATTGCTGACACCGATCCGCGCAACATACCGTGGTGCCGCAGGCGAGCAACTTTTAATTGCAAATTTTAATAAAGCCATCCAAGGTTACGCTGCGGCTATCTGAGAGTATTGACTTTAATGTCAATTCATGAGCATATTGATCATCAAGTAAGGCAGGGCTTGCTCAAGCGGCTCGATCCACTTTTGGTTTCCATGGCAACACGCCGGACACTTTTCGTCACGCAGAACCTGGCAGCGCAGCTTTCGCGGCAGTCCTTGCAGGACGGACCACGTTTCGCCCGCCTCGCAGCGGATCTGGATAGGTTCATATCCGGTGATTGGATTGAGGTTGCAAATCGCCGCAACGGCGGGGGCCTGATGAAACGGCTTGAACCGGCAACGGATGAAATTTGGACCCTTCGCAGTGAGGCACCAAAACCGGGCATTCGTGTCTTTGGCAGATTCGCCATGACGGACATATTCATCGCCACCCATTTGGCGCTGCGAAAGGAGTTGGATCACTATGGCTCGCAAGCTTTCAGCATCGAAATCCGCAGATGCAAATCAGAGTGGCGCAAGTGCTTCGCCAGCTGGCCCCCGCATACCAGCCATTCCATTTCTGGATATATCAGCCAAAACGTCTTGGAATGCGGCGATCTCTGACCCGAGCCAAGCTTTGTCGCCCGGTCATCTTGGCTATTTTCAAGGTCGTCTGCGTAACAAGCTCTATTCGGCTTTGATGCAATTGTTTTTGGATGAGAAAAAGCTAGGCTTCACCCGCGCCGATCTCGCCCGCCGCCTGGGCAAACGGCCTGAGCAGGTGACGCGATGGCTTGCCGGGCCGGGCAATCTGAAGATCGATACTTTAAGCGATTTGCTGCTGGCGATGGGTCATGAACTCGTGATTGAGGTCAGGCCGATTGATAACCGCCTACGCGCCGATCCTGAAACGGAACCGGTGACACAACGGCATCGGCGTTCAAGCCCCTAAAGCCCACCCCCCATCACCTCAATCCCAAACGCATAGCTCAGTGCCGTCTCCTTCAATCGGTCAAACCGCCCCGGTGAACCGCCATGCCCAGCGCCCATGTGGGTTTTGAGCAGAAGTGGATGATTGTCGGTTTTTACCGCCCGCAAGCGCGCCACCCATTTGGCCGGTTCCCAATAGGTGACACGCGGATCGGTCAACCCCGCCACCGCCAGCAAGGCCGGATAGGCCTTGGCGTGGACATTCTCATAGGGGCTATAGGCGGCAATCGTGGCGTAATCCTCGGCACTTTCAATCGGGTTGCCCCATTCGTGCCATTCTGGCGGGGTCAGCGGCAAAGTGTCGTCGAGCATGGTGTTGAGGCAATCCACGAACGGCACCTCGGCCACAACGGCCCCAAAGCGACCATCATCCATATTGGCAACCGCCCCCATCAACAACCCGCCCGCACTACCCCCTTGCGCCACAATGCGCCCGCGCGCCGTGAAGCCTTGCGCGATGAGATGATCGGCAGCGGCCAAAAAGTCGGTGAAGCTGTTCATCTTGTGTGCAAGCTTGCCATGCGTATACCAGCGATAGCCCTTGTCTTTGCCCCCGCGAATATGCGCGATGGCATAAACAAAGCCGCGATCCACGAGCGACAAAGCGGAGGTAGAAAAGCTCGCTGGAATGGAAATGCCATAAGCGCCATAGCCGTAAAGCCATAAGGGTGCTGAACCGTCCAGCTTGCTGTCCTTGCGATAAAGCAGCGTTACCGGCACCGTCTCACCATCTGCTGCAGGTGCCTCAACGCGCCGCGTCACATATTGTGAAGCATCGTGCCCGGAAGGCACTTCTTGGCGTTTGCGTAAAATGCGCTCGCGCGTTTTCATATTGTAATCGAACACTTGGGAGGGTGTCGTCGGTGATGAATAGCTGAAGCGCATGATGTCGGTGTCGAATTCCAAAACCTCGCTAAGCCCCAGCGAATAGGCTTGCTCATCCTGCGCGATGATATGTTCCTCACCACTCAAAATCTCGCGCACCACAATGCGCGGCAATCCGTTCACCCGTTCCATGCGAAACATATGCCGGGCAAAAACGGCAAGGCTGATGATGAGATGGCCGGGCTTATGGGCAATCACATCGCGCCACTTCGCAGGCTCTGGGCCAGCCACGGGCGCGCTTGCGATCTTGAAATCTTCCGCCCCATCGCGGTTTGTTACGATGAAGAACACATCCCCCCAATGTTCCACATCATACTGCACGCCATGTTCCCGCATCGCGATCAGGCGTGGCGGAGTTTCTGGCGAGTTGGCAGGCACGAAGCGAATTTCGGTTGTTTCATGGTCATGCGCGCTGATGAGTATGTAAGCTTCTGATTGCGTCTTGCCGATGCTCACAAAGAAGCCCGCATCCGGCTCCTCATAAATAAGCTTGTCGGTTGCCCTCTGGGTTCCCAAATGGTGCAGCCACACGCGGCAGGGTCGGTGATTGTCATCCTGCTCGACATAGAAGAAACCGCTGCTATCAGCAGTCCACACAAATTCACTCGTCGTGTGATCTATCCAATCTTCCAGATCAACGCCCGTGGCAGCATCTCGCACGCGGATGGTGAAAAGCTCGGAGCCCTTGTCGTCGGATGCCCAAGCGATAAGCCTGTGATCGGGGCTCTGATAGATCGATCCAAAGCGGAAAAACGCTAAGCCCTCTGCCAAGGCATTGCCATCTAGCATCACCTGCGGCGGTGCCGATAAATCGCGCGGGGAACGGCAGAAGCGTGGAAATTGGCCGCCGCTGATGTAGTCCATCGAATAGGCATAAGGCCCATCGGGGGCGGGAACCGTGGAGTCATCTTCCTTGATGCGCCCCTTCATCTCGGCAAAGAGCGTTTCCTGCAAAGCTTGCGTTGGAGCCATGTACGCTTGGGTATAGGCGTTCTCGGCTTCCAGATAGGCGCGAATATCCTTGGGCAGCTTATCTGGCTCGCGCATCACTTCTTGCCAATGATCCGCGCGCAACCACGCATAATCATCCACCCGCGTCATGCCGTGGCGGGTGTCAGATACAGGCCGACGATCCGCGCGGGGCGGCAACAGGGCATCCGTCATGGGTGTTCAGTCTTTCTTCGGTTCGAATTTCAGCGCCACACCATTCATGCAATAGCGCAAGCCCGTGGGGCGCGGACCATCGGGAAAGACATGGCCCAGATGGGCGTCACAATCCGCACAGCGCACTTCCGTGCGCCGCATCAGCCAAGAACGATCATCATGTTCCTCAATGGCGGTGGCAGAAAGGGGAGAAAAGAAACTGGGCCAGCCCGTGCCACTATCAAACTTGGCGGCTGCATTAAACAACGGCTTGCCGCAGCACACGCATTTATAGGTTCCGGCAGATTTTTCGTTGTTATAGGGGTGCGAGAAAGCCCGCTCCGTGCCGTGCTGGCGCGCAACGCGATAGGCTTCGGGCGAAAGTGCCGCTTTCCACTCAGCTTCGGATTTCTGGATTTTGGGCATGACCTGCCTCCCTCGGTGGCTTTCCTAACGACTACGCGGCACTGCGGCCCAAAGATCAAGTCTAAGCCTCGTTCGCTGAAAGCTTCGCTACTTAGCGAAGGTAAAGCTCAAGAGAAACTTTCCAAGTTGCAGTTATTCAGAGCAAATTGGTCGGCATTAATTATGGTTTGCTGTTCTTTAAGCAAAATTCTGCTTGAACTTGTTAAGGTTGTGTTTATAGCATTATGCAAGTCGGAGTAGAGCATAAACATCCGGGGGAAAGATTGGAAACGAAGAATACTGAAATCGTCGGCTTGGCCGCCGATATCGTGGCAGCCTATGTCGGCAACAATACGGTGCCGGTGACCAACTTGCCGAACCTGATCAACGAGGTGTACCGGGCCTTGACCGGTGCAGTAGACTCCAGCAGTGAAAAATCCGCTGAGGACAGTGATCTTCGCCCGGCCGTTCCGGTCAAGCGTTCAATCCATCCTGATTATCTGATTTGCCTCGAAGACGGCAAAAAGTTCAAATCCCTCAAGCGTCATCTGCGAACCCATTATGATCTGACGCCTGAGCAGTACCGCGAAAAGTGGAACCTGCCGCCGGATTACCCGATGGTAGCCCCCAATTATGCCGAAGCCCGCTCGAACCTAGCCAAGCAAATGGGCCTTGGCCGCAGCCGCCGCGAAGCGGTCTGAATACTTCACTTAATAAGTAAATCCAAAGGGGTGCGTAAGATCATGCGCGCCCCTTTACTGTTTTCGATAGAATTTATTCTAGCGGACTCTTGCACGCCATTAACTCCCGATTCATACATGGCCTAGGGGATGGGCGCGTAGTGATTCGCGCGGTTTGTTGGGGCGGAATTCAGCTGGTGAGCAACGAAGCGTCAAATATGGCTTTCAGGGCGCAATTGGCGATTCCCGAACAGCGCCAGCTTTATGATTACTGGCTGCAACGCTCCGCCGGCCGTGCCATGCCCAGCCGTGCTGATCTTTCACCGGCAGACTTTCCCTCACTGCTGGCCTCCATCAGCCTGATGGATGTGGATACGGCCACCAACCGCCTGCGCGTGCGCTTGGCCGGAACGCGCCTGCGCGATATTTACGACCGCGAAATCACCGGGCTGCAACTGGATGATTTCGATTTCGGCGATAAGCATGACTACTGGATGGCTACCTATCGCCGCATCATCGAAACCGGCCGACCTGCACAAGGCGTGGTGCGCGGACCGCGCGTCAACAAAGATCATCTGGTGCAATTCTGGCTGCGCCTGCCGCTGGGCAAAGCCGAAAGCGGTGTGAACATGATCCTCTGCCACGATGACTTCGTGTCCGCCGTCGATGTGCCCGATCATCTGGCTGACCCTTCCCCCACCCATTTCCGAATGGCCGCTTCAGGGCGTTGAAAATCGGCAACTCCTGATTTTGGGAATTGACTCCTGCAATCGACGGTATAGGATATTACTCCAACGATGTAAGTAGGAGTTCCTATCCATGAAAACCGATGAAAGCCCGCTCGCTTGGCTCCACCGCCGTGGCCTGATTGAACCGGAAGCCCATCAGGCAGGCGAGCGTCTGCGGATGGATTGGACGCTTTCGCATCTGGAATCCCGCATCACGATGGACTGGGCCGGTGCCATGACACCGGCAAGCGGCTATTCCCAGCCGCGCGATGGCCTAACCACCCATGAACGCGCCATCGCCGCCCGCCAAAGGCTGGCCAAGGCACTAGATGCCGTGGGGCCGGAACTTTCCGGCATGTTGCTGGAAGTCTGCTGTCTCACACGCGGGCTGGAAGCGGCCGAACGCGCTTTGGGCCTGCCGCAGCGTTCGGGCAAGGTTGTGCTGCAACTGGCCCTCATCCGGCTGGCGCGACATTACGGCATGCTGCCGCCGGAAACCCCGCCGCAAATCCGCGCCAAACTTAGAAGCTGGGGGGCCGAAGGTTACAAGCCGGGCCTTCCGCCTCAGCCCTGAAGGGCACGCCGCGCATCGGCTTGCATGCGCGCGATCATGGATTTGAGGCCGTTGGAACGCTGTGGCGATAAATGCTCATCCAGCCCCAACTTGCGTAACTCCGGCACGGCATCGGTTTCGGCAATGAAGCGCGCGGGCTTGTTGTCATAGAGCGCAAAAACCACCGCGATCAGCCCGCGCACGATAATGGCGTCACTGTCGCCGGTGAAATGCAAAACCGGCGCACCATCCGCCCCTTGCACAATATCCGTGCGGATCCACACTTGGCTGGCGCAGCCCTGCACCTTGTTCTGGTCTGTATGGTCGGCCTCCGCCAGCGGGCTTAAACTGCGGCCAAGCTCAATGATATAGCGGTAACGGTCTTCCCAATCGTCGAGAAGCTCGAAATCTTCAACCAGAGATGCGATGGAATGGTTTGTCATAACGCTTTATTGAACCCATCGGCGGATGGGTGCAAGATCAGCTCTCAGCCGCGCTGCACTTGCATCGGGTCGCGCCATTCGGGGATGATGTCTTCAAGCTTCAGCGTGCTCTGCGAGGGCACCACATCGGCTGCCGCCATCTGGAAAGAGGCTTGTGGCAGCATCACTTCCGTCTGCACCGCGCCAACCTTGGGCGGCCTGGCGGCGGCATCATCCTTGTTGGCCCATTCATATAGTAGCTTGATGGAATAGCGCGCCTTGGCCTCCAGCGTTCCGGCCAGGTTGCTCGCTGTGGAGCAAACCGCAGGCTGGCGGTTGCAGAAGCTGCCAACATCGCTTGCCGCATTCGCCGCTGCCGCCATCAACTCTGGCGTCGGTGTGATATTGGCCTGCTGACTGTCTGGCGGCGACGGCAACAAGAACGCGCCAGCCGTAACAATAACAAGGGTACGAATGATTTTCATTTTGTCTCTCCCTTGATTGCACAGTATTCGATAGATATTTGAATCGAATAAACTGGATCGCTAAGAGTTTAGCTATCTGTAAAATCATCGAATACTACAGTTTAAATTGATTTTGGCCCAAATTGTCTCCAAATTTGTGCGGCGCAGGCAAGGATTTATTAGGTAAACGCATTCTTAATCAGAGTTGAGCCAAAATAAGCCCCATAATTCTGTCAGGTGCTTGGCGTGAGTCTGGTGATACGCAACGGTTATATCGACGATGAGGCGGAACGCTTTTCGCGTCCCGGCGTGCTGGTCTGCCTGCTCGCCGTCGGCTTGAGCCTTGCTGTGCTTTACAATCTCGTCTGGGTACAGGCCGATACACCCGGCCCCCGCCTTGGTGGCCTGCTGGAACCCGGCATCATTGAAATTGACGCGACCAAACAAACCCCCAAGCCCGCTCCCACCACCAAAACCCAAGTGCAAGTGAAGGGTTCCGCCCTGCCCAAAGCGCCCGCCGTGAAAGCGGATCCGCTGGTGGCTGCCATTGAGCGCGAATTGATCGCGGCAGGAAATCTCGACGGTCCAGCGACCGGCATTCCCGGCCAAAGCCTGCGCGATGCGATTGCCGCCTGGCAACACCGCAATGGTGCCGTGGTGACGGGAGCCGCCAATCAGGAATTGCTCGAACGGCTGATCTATGCCCGCCAGATCCGCGAGGCGATGGAATTCACCCCCGACATGGCCGCCCCCGAATCTTCGCAACTTGCCGCAGCGCAGCCTTCAGCGGGCGATGATCTGGACATGCGAATTGTGCAAACGGGACTAGCCGAGCTTGGCTATCGCCCCGGCCCCATCAATGGTGCCATGACAGAGCAGACACAAGCCGCCATCCGCGCTTTTGAAAAAGACCGTGGCCTAAAACCCACCGGCAGGATTTCTGACCGCTTGCTGGCCGAATTACGCAAAGTGGCTGGCGATACGGAACTCGCTCCCTTGCAATAAGGCGCACCATGTCCGTCAAATCCGCCATCTGGGTCGCAGCCCATCTGCGCCGCGCACGCGGCATGGGCCACATGGCTGTGCTGGTAAAGCGTGGGGCCGAGGAGGCGGGTGCCATTTATGTGCGCGCCATCCTGCCCGGTGGCCTCGCCCGCCTGTTCGGCCCACCCCCCGGTGCCAATTACAAGGACACAGGCGAGAAGCGCTGGGCCTGCCCGCTGGGCTTTGAGCCTGTGCCTGAGGCAAAGACAGATGAATACATGGCCCGCCAACAGAAATACGATCCCGACATCTGGCTTTTGGACATAGAAGACAGAACTGGAATGGCACTCATCGATATTTCATCTGTAGATTAAGCGTGATTTAACCACACTAAGTTGAGTGTTGCTTGCTGGAGCAACGATTTAACTGTTTTTTAACTTCGCCCGGAAAATGAATGGTAGCACGGCACGCCCCCATCAACTCTGATTTGGGGTCTGCCAGTTGAGGGCTGAAGCATGTGTGAAATTCTTGCGTTTCCTTGCGTGCCTGCGTCGAACCATACCGAAACCCCACGGGGTCCGGCAGAAGTGATGATTTTTCCGGGTGTGCGTATGGAACATCGTGAGTTCACTGCGCTGGAGGTCATGCGCTTGAGCCCCACTCTCACCAAGCCCCAGCGCCGCCGCCGCCGCCATCCGCTGCTGGATCAGAACGAGGCCTGAAATCTCATTTGATGAGCCGCCCGCAGGTGGAGGCCGCCAAGGCTTGCTGCAATCGCAGTCCATAGGCTTTTTCCTGCGTGCGCGCTTGCACCAGAATAAGCCCGCTTGCCTGCGGTGACTCCACCGTGATTGTTTCTGCATCCGCAACAAGCCCCACTGGCTCGCCCGCCCGCTTGACCACAAAGCGCATGCGTTTGAGGCCTGCTTGCCGATCGTCCAGTGTGAACAACAATTCGCCACCCGCAGCATAAATGCGAATGGTCCAATAGCTATCAGGAATGATCGCATCAAGGCTGACAGGCCCGCTTGCCACATCGAAGGCGCAAGCCGCCGTTACCATTTCAGCATAATCGGCTTTGAAATAGGCACGAGCTTCTGCGGGCAAAAGCAAAGCCAGCTCATTGCTGCTTTTTTCAGCGGCAAAGCGTTGGATCAGATTGCCCATCTCCAGTCTCGGCATAAATAGCACATAAGCCAGATGAAGCCCCAGCGCACAAAGCCCGGTGCATAGGATCCAGAACAATCTCTGCATCATGGGCATTCTGCCTTGCGGATTGCAGGTAGCCCCGCGCGTTGGGGATCATCCTTCAAAAGCCCCGTGGGGCCATGGAAGCGCAGCACCAATTCAAAGTCACCATCATTGGGCAAAGCCAGCCAGTTGCCGGGCATGGCTTGGGCCGATACATGCGCGCTGAACGCGCCATCCGCCCCGGTGATGACATTGCCGGAACTCAACACGCGCGATGCATCGCCCACAATGCCAAGGCTCCACCAGCGGGCAGGTGGCAAAGTGCCGGAGACGACATAGACGCAATCACCATCCAGATCATTGCCGTCACTGTCGGTTGTCGCCGTGAAAACAGCCATTTGGTTCGTATCCGGCGAAAGCGCGCCACGGGCGGCAAAATAGGCCAGCACATAAGGGCTTTGATCCGGCATGACGCCAGAACGCCAGATGCGCCATGGCCCGTTTGTTTCAGCACTGTAGCCACCGGCGATATAGTTCGCCGAGCCAAGGCCCAAGACACTTGCGGCAAGGAGCATGAGGGCGATGCGTAAATGCGCGCGCATGATCACCGCTCCATGCTCGAACGCAGTTTCTCAAACAAGGTCTGTGGCTTCACACTCGGTTTGGGCTTATTGCCAAAAAGGCCGAAAAAGTTCCGCAGACTGGGTTTCATTACCTCCTGTTTCACCACAGCCGGAGCCGCTTGCGGCGGCAATTCAGCCGTTACGATGGGTTCGCGTACTTCGTTTTCCAATGGAATTTCAGGCAAGTTGAGATCCGTACGCGCGGCAAGTTGCGAATAGCGTTCATCCAGCGGCAGGCCCGCCATTCCCGAGGGTGTGGCGCCTTGGAGCGCCAATGCGCTGAAACGCTGCCAAGTGAGGGCGGGAAGCGTGCCGCCGGTCATATCATTCATTTCCGAATAATCATCATTGCCATACCAGACAGCCGTGACGAGCTGGGCCGTATAGCCCACAAACCACGCATCGCGATAGCTTGACGTGGTGCCCGTCTTGCCCGCTTGCGGCTCAAAACCCAAAAGCGCACGCCGCCCAGTGCCACTGTCTATGACGGCACCCATCATCTGATTGAGTTCGGCAATTTTTCCTTCCGGGAAGGCACGTGGGCGAGGGGCTTCGTCACGCCTGTAAATCACCGTTCCATCCGTCCGTTTAATCTCGATAACCGCATAGGTTTTGGCTGGAATGCCACCAGAGGCGAATGTTGCATAGCCTTGGGCCATATCCATCACGGTGACTTCATTGCTGCCAAGCGGCATGGAGGGCACTGAAAGCAATTTGGACTGAAGACCGGAATTCTGTGCGGTGTCGATGATGGATTTGCGGCCAATAGCACGCATCAAATGCAGCGGAACGGTGTTGTAGGAATGGGCAAGGGCGGCGGTGAGCGTGGTGCGGCCTGCATATTTGCCCGCATAATTGCGCGCCGTCCACGCCCCGATGGTGATGGGCGCATCAAACACGATGCTGTCGGGCGTATAGCCATTCATGAGGGCGGCAAGAAACACGAAGGGCTTGAAGGATGAACCGGGCTGGCGCATCGCATCGGTGGCGCGGTTGAATTGGCTGTTTTCATAGGAGCGTCCACCGACAATGGCCTTCAGCGCCCCTTCTGGCGCAATGCTGACAAGGGCAGCTTGCGTGGCCTTGTAGGCGGGAGCTTCGGTATCCAATGCCGCGTTGATGACTTCCTGTGCATGGGTTTGCATGGCTGGGTCGATGGTGGTTTTGACCTCCACCACAAAACCTGATTTGGCCCCCTGTTTTTCGAGGATGGCGAGTGTTTCCTTATAGGCGTGATCGAGGAACCAGTCTGGGCTTATGAATTCAGCTGGGCTGACAATGACGGCAGGCTCGCGCCGGGCCTGGGCCATTTCGCCGGGCGTGATGAAGCCTGCATCCAGCATCCGCCCCAGCACCACGCGCGAACGCTGGCGCGAGGCTTCCATATTGGCATGGGGCGCATAGCGGGTGGGAGCTTTGAAAAGCCCCGCCAACATGGCGGCTTCCGAAAGATTCACATCGCGCACCGATTTGCCAAAATAGAATTGCGATGCCGCCTCCACCCCATAATTGCCGCCGCCGAGATAGGAGCGATCGAGATAGAGCTTGAGGATGTCATCCTTGCTGAGCCGCGCCTCGATCCAGAAGGCGAGGAACACTTCGTTGATTTTGCGCCGAAGCGTGCGTTCGGGCGACAGGAAAAGGTTCTTGGCAAGCTGCTGGGTGAGCGAGGAGCCGCCCTGACGGACTTCGCTATCCTTGGCATTTTCGACAAGGGCGCGCAGGGTGCCGATGAGGTCGATGCCGAAATGGTTGTAAAAACGGGTGTCCTCGGTGGCCAGCACAGCCTGGATGAGAACCGGGGGAATCTCGCGGATGGGGATGTTGTCATCCTGCCGGATGCCGCGCCGGCCCACGATATGGCCGGAAGCATCCGTGAAGGTGACGGCATATTCGCGCCGCTGGTTCCAGACGTCACCTTCCCCCTGAAATGGTGGCAGGGCGAAGATGAGAAGGCCGATGCCGATGGCAAGGCCGAAGGTGAGCGCATCATCCGCGATATCGGCAAAGACCCGAAAAAAGCCGTAAAAACGTAAGGAATTGGCCCAATCAGCATAGGCCTTCGCCCCCCGGACGATGGCCCGCCCAAGGCTGAACACGCCATCACTGATGACGGCGTCGAGCTTCATGAAGAAGCGGTAAAATGGGTTTCCGAAGGGGCTATTCACGGCATCTCTATTTTCGGGTTGCCGAGGCCGCGGTCAAGTGCTGTTTGTGTTCTGTACCGCCATGAAAGTACCACAAATATGACCAAGCCTGAGCCATTCTGGAAGACAAAGCGGCTGGACGAAATGACCGGCCCCGAATGGGAAAGCCTATGCGATGGTTGTGCCCGCTGCTGCCTTGTCAAATTCGAGGAAGAGGACACGGGCGAAATTCTGTTCACCAGTGCCGCCTGCAAAATGCTGGATACCGGCACCTGCCGCTGCAAGGATTATCCCAACCGTTCCACTCGCGTGCCCGATTGCGTGACGCTGACGCCGGCCAATGTAACAACCCTTCACTGGCTTCCGCCTACCTGCGGTTATCGGCTGGTGGGAGAGGGCAAGGATTTGCCCTGGTGGCATCCGCTGGTTTCTGGTGACCCGACAAGCGTGGATGCAGCCGGCATCAGCATGAAACACAAAATCATTTCCGAAGAAGGCCTGAGCGAGCAGGAACTTGCCCAACGCATTTTCAAAATACCCAAGGCCAAGCGCAAAGCGCGCGGGTGAATAAACCGTTTGATCGCCAAGCGCGGATATAGGCCAACTTGTCGATTTTTACTTAGGGAGTTCTTCACTCTGCAAGCCAATTTGCGCCCACACCTTTGCTGCTGTTAAAACATTTTCCGAATTGATCGCCTAGCTTTCGGGTCTCGATAACTCAGGAGCTTTTGCGTCATGGATTTACTAGATCAAGAATTGGAACCCGATGCCTTTGTGTGGGAGGCGTCCGCTCCTGTGGAAGCTGAAGAAAGCGAAGAAAGCCAAGAGCGTGTGGCCTTTGAAGTGATGACTTTGCGGAATGTCGCGCTGGAGGCACTGAATACGCTGGAAGAAACGGAATCTGCCGCCGATGATGACGCCGATACCGAACCAGGCCTGGCTTTAACCATTGACGTGGATGGCCCGGCGGAAGATGACGCGCCTGTTCTGATAGCTGAAGCCGACTTTTCGGAAATGGTTGACGCGGAAGGCGACAGCGTTGTCGATGCTGATGTCGAAGAAGCAGATTTTTCAGATGTTGTCGAAGAAGAGGATTTTTCGAACCCTGCCGACGAAGGTGATTTTTGGGACCCTGCCGAAGAAGGGGATTTTTCGGGCGCTGAATATATTGAAAGCTGCATTGCGCTGCTGAATGACAAATATCCTGATGGCATTTCGGAATTGTTCGACAATGGTATTGCCGAAGGGCTTTTTGCATTGGAGTTCGGCAAGGGTCTGATTTCTGGCAATGAAGAATGGACGGACGAAGACTACATGGCGTTCGACGCCGTTTACATGACGCTGGACCAAGCGGATGTTGATGTGGGCGATCTGTGGCAGGGTTTCACCAACGAATTGGCAAGTAAGCTCTTTCCCGATGGCCTCACCTATAACACGCCAGATCCAGCGCTGACGCAGAACGGCCCCATTTCTGGCGAGGCCGAGTGGACCGAGCTTGATTTCAGAGCCCTAGACCTCGTCAAGTCAAAGGTTGCTTGGGACGCCATTGCAGATGGTGCGGCAGAGCCTTTCATGGAATTCTACGGTGGTTTCGCTGATGCCTATAACACGCTTTTCCCAGATGGCATGTCAAACCAAGCCCTTGACGGCTTGCTTCACGGCAATGGCCTCGTCTCCGGCGAGGCCGAATGGACCGATGCGGACGAAGCGGTGTTCAATGGCCTGTGTCTCACCTTGATGTGGCTACATATGGGGCCAACCAGAGATGTTGATGACGATGAATACATGTCGATCGAGAATGATGATGGCTTCGTCTATCCGATGCCCATCATGAACGACGATGAGCCATGGATGGAAGGCGAGCCGGAAGCTCCCATCAAGGTCATCTGCGATTTTCCGCGGCCTTCGGAAATGGCAGTAGACTTTCCGCAGGATGATATGATCTCGCTCTAAAATCCTAGCAGAAGGAATTTTGTCCTTGACAGCGTGACGCTTCTCGGCTAGGGTTGCGGCATGATCGAAAACTCAGGTGAGACGGCAGGCGTGGAGCGAAAACCCCCGCCTGCCGTTCGCATTTCCAAGCTGCGTTCTCTCGTCAACCGCATCCTGTTGCGAGCCGAGGCCATGCGGCAGGAGGATGCAACGGTGGCTGATGATGAGCGTGTGCTCAAGCTTGTGAGTGCGGCCATCAAGCTGGAGACCGAATTGGCAGCCTTGCGAAAAAGCACAAGTGCTGTTGGCAAAAAACGAAGCGGAGCGGAGCGCAAGGCCCATGACGACACGCTGCGCCAGAAGCTTGCGGAGCGCATTCAAACGCTTAAGCCTGCCAAAAAGAAAACTGTTCCTCGAAAGCCTGACAAGCGACGAATTACAAGCCGCCCTCGATGATTGGAACATCTGGGCGCGGGCTGACCAATTGCCATCCCGGCTGGATTTTCGCTTGTGGATTTTGTTGGGTGGACGCGGAGCTGGCAAGACGCGAGCGGGTGCTGAATGGGTGAGCCAGAAGGTGCGTCATGCCAGTGAGCCGCTGCGCGTTGCCTTGATCGGCCCAACATTTGCCGAAGCCCGCCATGTGATGGCCGAAGGTGTATCGGGCTTACTGAATGTGGCGCGGGATGATTTCCGCCCGCGCTATGAAAGTTCCAAACACCAGATCACCTGGCCTGATGGCAGCATGGCGCAGCTGTTTTCAGCCGAAGAACCCGACAGTCTGCGTGGACCACAATTTCATTATGCTTGGTGTGATGAGCTGGCCAAATGGAGCAAGCCGCGAGCAACTTGGGACATGCTGCAATTTGCCCTGCGATTAGGCGACAAGCCGCAAGCGGTGGTGACCACAACGCCGCGCCCCTTGGCTTTACTGAGCGAATTGATCCAGGCGGAAGGAACCTTGTTGTCCCGCTCGCGCACCAAGCAGAATGGTGCGAATTTGGCGCCAGATTTTCTGGCCGCCATCACCGCAAGCTATGGCGGCACAAGATTGGGACGCCAGGAACTCGAGGGCGAAATCCTCACCGACAATCCAGATGCGCTGTTCTCGCGCAGTCTGATCGAAGCCGCACGTTGCCCGCAAGCGCCCGCGATGAAACGCATCGTGGTGGCGGTGGACCCACCAGCTGGTTCCGGTGAGAAGCACAATGCCTGCGGCATTATTGCAGCGGGGCTTGGTGTGGATGGATTGGTTTACGTTCTGGATGACTTCACCATCAAGGCCCGAAGCCCCAGCGGCTGGGCGGCCCGCGCGATTGCTCTCTATCATGCCCGCAAAGCGGATGCGTTGATTGCTGAGGCCAACCAAGGCGGCGACATGGTGAAAAGTGTGTTGGCAAATATGGATGCAAGTGTTCCCGTGCGGCTTGTGCATGCCACCCGCGGCAAGCATTTGCGCGCCGAGCCTGTAGCCGCTCTTTATGAGCAGGGCCGCGTCAAACATGCAGGCGTATTTGCCAGCCTTGAAGATGAGCTGTGCGAATTCGAATCGATCATCGCTTCCCCCGGCGCAAGCCCCGACAGGGCCGATGCATTGGTATGGGCGGTGAGTGAGCTGGTGCTGACAAGACCGACGGGCACACCGCGTGCCCATGTGATGTAAATATAAGGATCATCATTCATGTCCATTTTCACCCGTTTGGCGGGCGCGTTCGCGCGGCCACCGGAACGCAAACGATCTGCTGTCGGCCCGCTTTTGGCCATTCACAATGGTGGCCGCCCGCAATGGATGGCGCGCAATGTGGAAGCTTTCGGGCGCGAAGGCTTTGGTGGCAATGCCGTGGGCTATCGCTGCGTGCGGATGATTGCCGAAGCTGCCGCATCCGTGCCGTGGGTGCTTTATGATGGTGTTGCCGAGTTGGAAGCCCATCCATTGCTCGATGTGCTCGCCAAGCCCAATCCGGCTTCTTCCGGCCGCGCATTGATGGAAACGCTTTACGGCCAGCTTCTGGTGGCTGGCAATGCCTATGCCGAAGCTGCCGCTGTGGCTGGTGAATTGCGCGAAATTCATGCGCTGCGGCCAGACCGCATGAAGCTCGTTCCGGGCAAGGACGGTTGGCCGGAGGCTTATGAATATTCCGCAGGCGGAGCAACGCTACGCTTTGACCAGACACAAGGCCCATTTCGCCACGTGCTGCATCTGAAATTGCTGGATCCGCTGGAGGATCATTACGGCCTATCGCCCTTTGCCGCAGCTGCCAGTGCGGTGGACATTCACAATCAAGCAGGGGCTTGGAACAAGGCGTTGCTCGACAATTCCGCGCGGCCCTCGGGTGCCCTTCTTTACAAGGCGGATGGCGATGCCAATTTGACGGAGGAGCAATTCCAACGCCTGAAGCTGGAACTGGAAAGCGCATGGACGGGGGCTGCTGGAGCTGGTCGGCCAATGCTGCTGGAAGGTGGGCTGGATTGGAAGGAAATGGCGCTCTCGCCCAAAGATATGGATTACATCGAAGCCCGCAGCATGGCTGCGCGCGAGATTGCGCTAGCCTTTGGCGTGCCACCCATGCTGCTTGGCATTCCGGGTGACAACACTTATGCAAATTATACCGAAGCCAATCGCAGCTTCTGGCGCCAAACAGTGCTGCCGCTTGCCGAACGCACCGCTGAAAGCTTTACACATTGGTTGGCCCCTGCTTGGCGCGGGAAATTACGGCTGAGCGTGGATGCGGATGCAGTGCAGGCCTTGGCGGGTGAGCGCGAGACCCTATGGGCCAAGCTCGAAGCGGCAAGCTTTTTGACCATTGATGAAAAACGCGCAGCGGTCGGCTATGGCCCGCTGGCGTCGGAGCGGCGCCAATGAACGCCTTCAAAAATGAGAACAAACGGGCAACATCCATCATTGAGGGCTATGCCAGCCTGTTTGGCGTGGCCGATGGCGGCGGTGACATTGTGATGCCGGGCGCGTTCCGCGACAGCCTCGCGCGCAAAGGCCCAGCCAATATCCGCATGCTGTTCCAACATGACCCAGCCGAACCCGTGGGCGTGTGGACACAGATGCGCGAGGACGCGCGCGGGCTTTTCGTGCGCGGTCACCTAACCCCAGGCGTGTTCAAGGCTGATGATTTGCAGGCGCTGATTGATGATGGCGCGATGGACGGGCTGTCCATCGGCTTTCAAACGCTAAAGGCCCAGCGCGATCGCGGCACAGGCCTACGACGGCTGTTCAAGATTGATCTTTGGGAAATTTCACTCGTGACCTTTCCCATGCTGACCGGCGCGCGCCTGCAAAAATTCCGCGCCCGCTGGCCCAACCCTTCCACCAACCGTTTGGCAATAAGGAACTGAAAATGGAGATGATGAACATGGAACTGGAGACAAAAGTGGCGGGTGCCGGGGTTGCAGATGATGCGCTGCTGCGCGCCTTTGAGGCCTTCAAGCAAGCCAATGATGAACGCTTGCGCGGCATTGAAAAGCGCCAAGCGGATGTGTTGAGCGAAGAAAAGGTAGACCGCCTGAGCCGGCAACTCGATGAGCTGAGCCTGAAAGCCCAACGCCCCCAGCTGAGCCAGCATCCAGCAACTGCCGCACCGAATGAGCATCGCTCTGCCTTTCACAATTATATGCGTAAAGGCGATGCTGGGCCGTTGATCGATGCCGAGCGCAAGGCGCTGTCCTCCGCCTCATCGCCGGATGGCGGCTTTCTTGTGCCGCGCGAAACCGAGGCTGAGATTTCGCGCCTATTGCGCGGCGGCTCGCCCATGCGCGCCATTTCCAGCGTGCTAGAAATTTCAAGCGCCGCTTACAAAAAGCCCTTCATCATTTCTGGCACCGCTTCCGGCTGGGTGGGCGAAACCGCAGGCCGACCGGAAACAGCTTCCCCGCAGATGAGTGAATTGCAATTTCCCGCCATGGAAATTTATGCCATGCCATCGGCAACCCAATCATTGCTTGATGATAGTGCCGTGAGCATTGATCAGTGGGTTGCTGAGGAAGTGCAGGCGACCTTTGCCGAGCAGGAAACCGAAGCCTTCATCCGAGGTGATGGCGTCAACCGTCCGCGTGGCTTTCTCACCAATACGATGGTGGCGGATGCAAGCTGGAGCTGGGGGCGCATCGGCTACACCACGACAGGTGCTGCGGGTGGATTTGCATCCGTCAATCCAGTCGATCAGCTGGTGAACCTCGTCTATTCGCTGAAATCTGGCTATCGCCAAAACGCCCGCTTCGTGCTGAACCGCCGCACGCAAGCGGCCATCCGCCGGCTGAAGGATGCCAGCGGCAGCTATATCTGGCAACCTGGCGGAGCCCCAGAAAGCTCTGCTACTCTCATGGGTTTCCCTGTGACGGAAGCCGAGGCCATGCCTGATATTGCCGTCGACAGCTTCGCGCTGGCCTTTGGTGATTTCCAGCGCGGCTATCTGATCGTCGATCGCCAGGGCGTTCGCATTCTGCGCGATCCCTATTCGGCCAAGCCTTATGTTCTTTTCTACACGACCAAGCGCGTGGGCGGCGGGGTGCAG
>CAJBCQ010000085.1 GCA_903951595.1 uncultured Hyphomicrobiales bacterium
AGCAGCACCCACAAAGGTGCATTGGCCCGCAAGCTGTCGGTCAACACCGGCAGAATCCGAGATGGGGCCAAAACAGGCGATAAGGACTTTGAAAGGCTCATGGCTGAAAAAATGCCAGTCGTAGGTTGATAAACATTGAACGCTAGTCTGAATTTGCATTTGTGAGTGTGCGCGAGATCGGCCCCATGGCTTTCCAAATGGCATAGGTAATCATCCAGCCCACATAAGCATCCACCGCATAATGCCAGCCCAAAATGACCGAGCCGACAGCGATCACCGCTGCAAAAATGGTCATCGCCCACCCGAAGCCCCGGCTCACCTGAAATGCAGCCAGCGCAAACAGCAATGACGTCGCATTGTGCAGGCTCGGCATGGCCGAAATGCCCACGAAATTCTGGCCCGTCTCATAACCGCGCCAAAGCATGTCCTGCACATTCACGGCCCATATGGGTACAGACTCGTTGGCAAGGCGCAGATAGTTCATGAGATCAGCATAAGGGTCCGGAAGAAATCCGAGCCGACCATAAAAGCAAGGCCCAGCTGAAGAAAACAAGATCGCAAAAAAGCTTCCTGAAATCATCCAGCACAGGAAAAAGGAAATAAGAAACCGTAGGCGTAAAGCGGAGGGCTTTCTCTGGAAGGCAAAGAAAAGAAGCACACCCCACATCACAAAAAACCAGAGATTATAAACGACGTTCACCGCGAAGGTGATGTATGGATGGCCCAAAAACGGCTGCAGCCAAACATGCGGCAGGCTGCCGCCATGCAGCAAAAGATCTGCCCGGTAAAACCATTCATCCCACTGAAACGGCTGAATTGCCGGTATCGCAGCCTTGATGGCGGTGAAATAATCCACGAACAGAAACAGCACGAGCAGCACATGCAAACCGTTCAAGCTGCGGTCGGTGTCTTTGAATTCGGCCAGAATGGCCCGGATGGGGCTTTTGGGTCGCGTGGTCAGGGCAAGATGGACGGCCCGGACCGATACATATCCAACCAAAAGCGCCGTGGCGAGCGGTCCCATTCCCGCGATCGACGTCAAGACCGGCGGTTTCGATCGCTCCGGAAAACCCGCCATAATGATGCCGTAGACCAGCACGTAAGCCGCCAAAATCAACCAAAGCGGCCAGTTGGCGCTCAGGCTTCGGCGCAAGGGTGCAAAAGCACTTGCCTGCAGTTTGTCAATATTGGCAAAGGCTGGCTGGATCATGCGGGCATAAGACAGCATTCAGGTTGAGATTTGCTGAAAGCCCTAGGCCCTCATACGACAGTCTTATTCACCGCCCCTTGCTTAAACCATGCACAAGTTGGACATTCCCCGCCGATTGGGAGATTGCCGCCATGAGCACATATCATCAGGTCTATGAGGGCTGGAAAGCCGACCGTCAGGGTTTCTGGGCCAAGGCCGCCAACGCCTTGGATTGGGTGAAGCCCTGGAGCAAGCCCTATGCGCGCATTGACGGGCTCGACCGCTGGTTCCCAGATGCCGAATGCAACACGGCTTGGAACTGCCTCGATCGGCATGTCAAGCAAGGCCGCGGCGATCAACTTGCCGTCATTTATGACAGCCCACTGACCGGCAAAAAGGCGACCTACACCTATTCGCAGCTTCTGGATGAAGTGGCTGTGTTTGCCGCTGCCTTGCAGGATCTGGGCGTCAAGCGCGGCGACCGCGTGATCCTTTATATGCCGATGGTCGCCGAAAGCCTCATCGCCATGCTGGCTTGCGCGCGCATCGGTGCTGTTCATTCGGTGGTGTTCGGCGGCTTTGCGCCCAATGAACTGGCAACCCGCATCAATGATGCCAAGCCTCGCGTCATCATCTCAGCCTCCTGCGGCATCGAGCCGGGGCGCGTCATCGCCTATAAGCCGCTGCTCGATCAGGCCCTGGAAATCGCCGCCCATGAGGTGGAATCTTGCGTCATCCTGCAAAGGCCGCAGGTGGAAGCCGAAATGGGTCCGCGCGATCATGATTGGCACGCGATATGCCAAGTGGCACGCGGGCAAGGCCGCTGGGCCGAATGTGTGAGTGTGAAAGCAACCGATCCGCTTTATATCCTCTACACTTCCGGCACCACAGGCCAACCCAAAGGCGTCGTGCGCGACAATGGCGGGCATATGGTGGCGCTGCATTGGTCCATGTCCGCCGTTTATGACATCAAGCCCGGTGAAGTTTTCTGGGCTGCATCTGATGTGGGCTGGGTGGTGGGCCATTCCTACATCGTCTATGCGCCACTGCTCATCGGTGCGACAACCATCGTGTTTGAAGGCAAGCCCGTCGGCACGCCCGATGCAGGCACCTTCTGGCGTGTCGTATCCGAGCACAAGGTGGCAGCCCTGTTCACCGCCCCCACCGCCTTCCGCGCCATCAAGAAGGAAGACCCGGATGGCACGTTCATCGGCAAATATGATTTGTCATCTTTACGCACCCTATTCCTTGCAGGCGAACGCGCTGACCCTGATACGGTGAAATGGGCGGAAGAAAAGCTGAAAGTTCCGGTGGTCGATCACTGGTGGCAGACCGAAACCGGCTGGGCCATTGCCGCCAATCCCGTGGGTCTTGGCATGTTGCCGGTCAAGCATGGCTCGCCCACCGTTCCCATGCCCGGCTATGAAATCCAAGTGCTGGATGAAGCAGGCCATGAGGTAAAGCGCGGGGAACTGGGTGCCATTTGCATCAAGTTGCCCTTGCCCCCTTCCTGCCTGCCAACGCTGTGGCAGAATGACGAGCGTTTCCGTGAAAGCTATCTCTCCCACTTCCCCGGCTATTATGAAACTTCCGATGCGGGCTATATGGATGCCGACGGCTATCTCTACATCATGGCCCGCACCGACGACATCATCAACGTGGCAGGCCACCGTCTTTCAACGGGCGGCATGGAGGAAGTGCTGGCAAGCCACCCGGATGTCGCCGAATGCGCCGTGATTGGTGCCGCCGATGCGCTCAAAGGTCAGGTGCCGATGGGCTTCCTCGTTCTGAAGGCGGGCGTCAGGGCCGAGAATGCGGTGATCGAAAAACAGGCCGTGCAATTAATCCGCGACAAGATCGGCGCCGTGGCCAGCTTCAAATTCGCCTGCGTGGTGCCGCGTTTGCCCAAAACCCGCTCAGGAAAAATCCTGCGCTCCACCATGCGCAAAGTTGCCAATGCTGAACCTTTCAAAACACCGGCCACGATTGATGACCCGGCGATTTTGGACGAAATCGCCAACGCACTGCGCGCCAAGGGGCATCTGCCCTAATTATCATCGCCCCGCAAATAATCTGACTTTCAAAGAGCGAGTTTCCCGCCTGCGCGCGAACCCGGCTTTGCCTTCATGCAAACTGCAATTTCGCCAGCCTTGCGTAAAGCCCACCCTTTTTCATCAACGCCCCATGACGGCCCTCGGCAATAATCTCGCCATCTTGCATCACCAAAATTCGGTCCGCATTGCGTACCGTGGCAAGCCTGTGGGCGATGACCAATGTGGTGCGGCCTTGCATGAGTTTTTGGAAAGCCTCCTGCACCGCATGCTCGCTTTCGGCATCCAGCGCACTTGTCGCCTCATCCAAAAGCAAAATCGGCGCATCGCGCAAAATGGCACGCGCAATGGCAATGCGCTGGCGCTGGCCGCCCGAAAGGGTAATGCCGCGCTCGCCTACCTCAGTGTCAAACCCTTGTGGCAGTTTCTTGGCAAACTCCGTCACGCGGGCCGCATCCGCCGCGCGCCGCACCGCCGCCTCATCCGCATCCGGCTTGCCGAAGCGGATATTGTCGAGAATGGAGGCCGAGAAAATCACCGGGTCCTGCGGCACAATGGCAATGCGCGCGCGCACATCATCCGGATCAGCCTCACGCACATTCACCCCATCCACCTCAACACTTCCCCGCTGCACATCATAAGCGCGCAGGAACAGCCCAAAGATCGTGCTCTTACCCGCCCCCGATGGCCCCACAATCGCCACCGTTTCACCGGCACCCGCATGCAAGCTCACCGCGCGCAAGGCCTTGTCCTTGGGCCGTGTGGGATAGCTGAAATGCACATTCTTCAAACATACTTCACCGCGTGACGTGGCCGGAAGCGGCTTGGGCTTGGCAGGGGCCGTGATCTGCGGCTTGGTATCGAGCAATTCCGAAATGCGCTCGGCTGCCCCTGCCGCTAATTGCAGCTCACCCCAAACCTCACTCAACGCCCCCATCGCACCTGCCGCAAAGGCCGCATAAAGCACGAACTGGGTGAGCGCCCCGCCGGTGAGATTGCCATCCAGCACATCGCGCGCGCCATACCACAACACGCCAACGATAGAACCGGTGGATAGAAAAATGATCGCCCCCGTCAACACCGCGCGCGCCAATGTGCGTTGGCGGGCCGTATCAAAGGCAAGAAAGGTCGCAGTCTCAAACATTTTCGTCAGGCGCGATTGCTGGCCGAATGCCTGAATGGTCTGCACAGCACCAAGCGATTCCTGCGCCATGGCCGCACTGTCAGCCAGGGTATCTTGCGCCGCGCGCGACAATTTGCGAACGCGCCGGCCCGAGATAACCAGCGGCAAGATGATCAGCGGCAAAGCACCCAGCGTCATCAGCGACAATTTTGGGCTTGTATAGATCATCATGCCCACGGCACCGGCAAGCAGCACCATATTGCGTAAGGCAATCGAGGCGGATGCGCCAAAAGCGGATTTGATCTGCGTCGTGTCTGCCGTCAATCGCGAGACAACTTCACCCGTCCGCACGGTTTCATAAAACGCTGCCGAAAGGGCCAGCAGATGCCGAAACACCGCATCGCGCAAATCCGCCACCACACGTTCGCCGATCCACATGACGAAATAGAACCGCGCCGCACTGCCGACAGCCAGCGCCAGAACCACGCCGATCATGGTGCCGAAATATTGGTTCACCAACTCCAGATTGCCGCCGGAAAAGCCGTGGTCGATCACCCGACGCACCGCCACAGGCACGGCCAGCGATGCAGCAGACGCCACCAGCAACGCAACAAGGGCTGCCACCAAATGGCCCCTGTAAGCTGCCAAAAACGGCAAAAGCCGGGAAAGCGGGCGCAGGGATTTGGCCTTGGGGCGCGGGGCGGCAGGCTCGGCTTGGCTCAAGGGGCTATTCCATCTGTGCAACGGGAAACTGGAGGGTCAGACATACCAAGCCCGCCCCATAACTGTAACCAGACAAATTTGCACATGTCCTTGCGCCCCGCTTGGGGCTCCTGTATGAACCCCTCCGAACTGGCGCCCCTGACGGCGCCTTGATGTTTTGAGGAAAGAGACCGAACCATGAAGAAGGGCATCCATCCCGATTACCATCCCATCACCGTTGTGATGACGGACGGCACGAAGTTTGAAACCCGCTCAACTTATGGTGCGACCGGCGACACCCTGTCGCTCGACATTGATCCCAAGTCCCATCCGGCTTGGACCGGCGGTCAGCAGACCATGCTCGACCGCGGCGGCCGCGTTTCGCGCTTCAAGCAGAAGTTCGGCTTCCTCGACGCGAAATAATCGCTCAGAAACACCCGTATTAGAACAAAAACCCGGCCTTTCAGCCGGGTTTTTTGTGTCTTTCAGCCCCCAAAGGCTTTCGCCAGCTGGTCGAGCTGCTGGCTCACCGGATTTTCCCCGGCTTGCGCTTTCGCAGGGCTAGCAAACGACCGATCCAGCGTCAAAACCCGTTCATGCAAGCGCAGCGAGCGGGCAATGAGTAATGAAAGCCCCTCGGGAATCACATGGGATCCAACCAAGGGGGCAACATTGCCCACTTCTTCCAGGCTAATGCGGCGTTTTTCGGCCTGCGCGTCATCCTGCGTGATTTCGCCCGCCTGCATGGCCCGTTGCAGCAAAAGCCAAGAGGCAAGCTGCATCAGCCGTGTAGTCAGGCGCATGCTTTCGGTGGCATAGGCAACCGCCCCCTCCCGGTCGAGCAAGCGCGCATCCTTGCGGCCCGGCCCGTCGAGATAATCAGCCGTTTCCTCCACAAGCCCCATGCCTTCACGGAAAACGCGCTCGAAGGGCTCGGAGGACGCAAAGCGTGCCATGAAATCAACTGGCTTGTCCTCGTTCATCTTTGCCGCTCCTTCCCCCGCAAAACTGTACCAATCTGGCCACGAGTACCCTTCCAAGCAAGCACAGTGCCACATAAAAAAAGAGCCACATAAAGCGGCTCTTTGAGGTCAAACAGGGGCACGTCAAACAAGGCTGGTTGCCCAGCCCGGAGAAAATCCAAAATCTGGATTACAGTTAAATCAATAGACTGGAAAGGCTACTGAACGGTTAAGTCTTACACACATCTGCACGCCATACAGACCTCACAGCTTGAACACCGAATTGGCCGCCTCAGCGGAGGATTTCTTGGCCTTGATCGCCGCCTCCACCCGTATGATTTCGGCACGCAATGTCTCAATCCGAGCCTCAAGCTCATGGATGGACAGCGCCGACAAATCGCCACCCACCTGGATGGCTGCCTGTTTGCCGCGCGGTTCATCAGCTTCCATCGGGGACCTCGACTGGTTAGAGTTGCTGGTGAAAGCATAAAGGATCGCCATGCCCCAATCCATCACTGCCATCACCGCACCCATCCCCGGCGGGCCAGACGCCCTGAAAAGGGTGGAATTGCCCATGCCCGTGCCGGGGCCGGGCGAATTGCTGGTGAAGGTGGCAGCGGCAGGCGTGAACCGGCCGGATGCCCTGCAACGCCAAGGCGGCTATCCACCCCCGCCGGGTGCCCCTGCAACACTGGGGCTGGAGATTTCCGGCACCGTGGCAGCCTTGGGCGAGGGGGCGGGCGCGCGTTTCGGCTTGGGTGCCGCGCTTTGCGCGCTGGTTCCCGGCGGCGGCTATGCCACTTATGCGCTGGTGAACGAAGCCAATGCCATGCCCGTGCCCCAAGGCGTCTCGCTGGAGGATGCCGCCGGCATTCCGGAAACCTTCATGACCGTCTGGACCAATGTGTTCGAACGCGCCGGGCTCAAACCGGGTGAGGTTTTTCTCGTCCATGGCGGCTCCTCGGGCATTGGCACACGGCCATCATGATGGCCAAGGCCCTGGGCGCGCGGGTTTTCGCCACCGCCGGATCAGACGAAAAATGCAATGCTTGCAAAGCGTTAGGCGCCGAAGTGGTGATCAACTACCGCACCCAGGATTTCGTGGAAATCATCAAGGCTGAAACCAAGGGTGGGGCGGATGTCATCCTCGACATGGTGGGTGGCAGCTATATCCCCCGCAACATTGCCGCCGCCGCGCGTGATGGCCGCATTGTCTCGATCGCTTTTCTGGAAGGCTCCAAAGCGGAGGTCGATTTCATGCCCATCATGCTGAAACGCCTCACCCTCACCGGCTCCACCCTACGCATCCGCCCTGTTGCCGAAAAAGCCGCCATCTGCCGTGCGCTGGAGGCCCAAATCTGGCCCCATATCGAAAAAGGCAACATTCGCCCCCAGATTTTCGCCCGCTTTGCGCTGGAAAAGGCAGCAGACGCCCACAGGCTTCTGGAATCCAGCACCCATATCGGCAAAATCCTGCTCATCCCCTGAAAGGGGCTTGAAAACATTCTTCTTTTCAACTCGGGGAGGGCGGGGTATGAACGCTCATTCCCATTCACATATCGCCATAGCGGCAGGGCTTGAAGGCCCTGAAGGAGTGAACCCTTATGTCAAACGCGCCCCTCATGCCCAAGGCCACCGCCGTCTGGCTCGTGGAAAATACCGGCCTCACCTTCAAGCAGATCGCCGATTTCTGCCATTTGCATGAGCTGGAAGTGAAAGGCATTGCCGATGGCGATGTCGCCCAGGGCATCAAGGGCATGGACCCGGTTTCCGGCGGCCAGCTTCTGCGCGAGGAAATCGAAAAGGCGGAAAAGAACTCCGATTACCGCCTGAACATCTTTGAATCCAAGGTTGGCATCTCGGTGCAAAAGACCAAGAAGGGCCCGCGCTATACGCCCGTCTCGCGCCGTCAGGACCGCCCGGACGCCATTGCTTGGCTGCTGCGCTATCACGCGGAATTAACCGACGCCCAGATCATGAAGCTCGTCGGCACCACCAAATCCACCATCGAGTCCATCCGCAGCCGCAGCCATTGGAACGCCGCCAATCTCAAGCCCGTGGACCCGGTGACGCTGGGCCTGTGCACCCAGATCGAGCTGGACTTTGCCGTCCAGAAGGCTGCCCGCAAGGGCCGTGGAGGCCGTGTGGAAGAAGCGCCAGAACGTCTGGCCACCTTGCTTCCCGCCAGCGAAACCGTGGCCAAGGAAGCCCCCACCTCCACTTCCACCTTCGATCTTCCCGAAGCCGCCCCCAAGCCCAAGGAAGAGACCTATGACGCCGACAGCGTGTTCGCCAAGCTGAAGGGCCTCAAAGTCGAACCGGACGAGGCATAAGCAGCAAATGCGCATCCTCCTTGTCGGTGCCACAGGCACCATCGGATCAGCGGTTGAGCGTGAGCTGGGCCTCCGCCATGACATCATCAAGGCGGGCCGTTCATCCGGTGATGTGATCGTGGACCTGATGAGTACCGATTCCATCCGCGCCATGTATGCAAAAGTCGGCAAGGTGGATGCGGTGATCGCCACGGCAGGCCACGCGCATTTCGGCCCGCTGGTTTCCATGACGAACGATCAGTTCATGGTGGGCCTGAATGACAAGCTGATGGGCCAGGTCAATCTCGTTCTGCTCGGCATTGAGCATGTGAATGACGCAGGCTCCTTCACCCTCACCTCCGGCATGCTCGACCGCGACCCTGTGCGCCTTGGTGCCAATGCGGCAACGGTGAACGCGGCCATCGGCGGATTTGTGGGTGCTGCCTGCCTCGAAATGCCCCGCGGCATCCGCATCAATGTGATAAGCCCCGGCGTTTTGGAAGAATCCGCCGCCAAATATGCCGGCTTCTTTGCCGGACATATCCCGGTGTCCTCCAAACATGTCGGCATGGCTTATGCCAAAAGTGTCGAAGGCGCGCTGACGGGCAAAGTGATGATTGTCGATTGAGGCCAAGCCCCGGCCCGGCTCAGAGGCCGGGCTGACGAAAAAACAAAATCCACAAAATGTCATCCCGGCCGCAGCGTAGCGGAGAGCCGGGACAGGGCTTCTTCTGATCCCGACTTAAATGAACCGTCATGCCCGGACTTGATCCGGGCATCCTTTTCCCCTTCGCTTTCTTTGCAAAGGGTTGATCTGGTCCACAAATCTCAAAAGCGAAATACGAAAAGGATGGCCGGGTCACGCCCGGCCATGACGATTCAAGCAAAGCAGGGTGAGCCCGCCACTCAATTCCCCATCGCCTTCACAATCTCTTCCACCATCTTCTTGGCATCGCCAAACAGCATCATCGTGTTGTCGCGGTAAAAGAGGGTGTTATCGATCCCGGCATAGCCCGAAGAAAGCGACCGCTTGGAGAACATCACCGTGTTCGCCTTCCACACTTCCAACACCGGCATGCCATAGATGGGCGAGGTCTTATCCTCCTTCGCCGCCGGGTTTGTTACGTCATTGGCACCGATCACGAACACCACATCCGTATTGGCGAATTCGGAATTGATGTCTTCCAACTCAAACACTTCGTCATAAGGCACATTGGCTTCCGCCAAGAGCACATTCATGTGCCCCGGCATGCGGCCCGCCACGGGGTGAATGGCATATTTCACGCTCACCCCAGCCTTCTTCAAATGATCGGCCATTTCGCGCAATGCATGCTGCGCCTGTGCCACCGCCATGCCATAGCCCGGCACGATGATGACCGAACCGGCATTCTTCATCATATAGGCCGCATCCTCAGCAGAACCCTGCTTGACGGGCTTGGCCTCCCCACCCGAAGCCGCAGGCCCGGCCACTTCACCACCAAAGCCGCCAAGAATGACGGAGATGAACGAGCGGTTCATGCCCTTGCACATGATGTAGGAAAGAATGGCACCGGAGGAGCCCACCAGCGCGCCCGTGATGATGAGCGCGATATTGCCGAGCGTGAAACCAATGCCTGCCGCCGCCCAGCCCGAATAGCTATTGAGCATAGACACCACAACCGGCATATCCGCACCGCCAATCGGAATGATGATCAATCCGCCCAGCACGAAGGACAAGGCAACAAGCGCCCAAAACACTATGGGCGACTGCGTGACATAGAACACCCCCATCAGCACCAAAAGCGCGATGCCGAGGCCCAGATTAACCAGATGCTGGCCCTTAAACGTCACCGGCGAGCCTGAAACCAGCCCCTGCAATTTCGTGAAGGCAATCACCGAGCCGGTAAAGGTGATGGCCCCAATCGCCGCCCCCAGCGCCATTTCAATGAGTGACGCGCCATGAATGTCGCCCACCGTGCCAATGCCAAAGGCTTCCGGCGCGTAATAGGCTGATGCGGCCACAAACACCGCCGCCAAGCCGACGAGCGAATGGAACGCGGCCACAAGCTGCGGCATCGCCGTCATCGCAATGCGCCGCGCGGTGACAGCCCCAATCACGCCACCAAGCCCAAGCCCGCCAATAATCAACAGCCACGCCATGAAAGAAGAAGGGGCCGCCATGGTCAGCGTGGTCACAATCGCAATGCCCATGCCGATCATGCCAAGCTGATTGCCCCGGCGCGAGGAAGCAGGGCTCGACAGACCGCGCAATGACAGGATGAACAGCGAGCCGGAAACCAGATAAAGCAGCGAGGCGAAACTGACAGACATGGCTCAGCCCTTCTTCTTATACATGGCCAGCATGCGCTGTGTGACGAGGAACCCGCCAAAAATATTTACCGAGGCAAGCACCAGTGCGAGGAAGCCAAAAATCATCGCCAATGTCGAACCCGTGGCAAGCGATCCTGCCGCCACCGCCAAAAGTGCCCCCACCACGATGACAGACGAGATGGCATTCGTCACCGACATCAAAGGCGTATGCAGCGCAGGTGTCACCGCCCAGACCACGAAATAGCCCACAAAGATCGACAGCACGAAAATGGCGAGCTGGAAGATGAAAGGATCAATGCCGGATGCCGCCGCCGCTCCATGCGACAGCGCATCCGCCCCCGCCAGCGCCTGTTCGGCAAATCCGCGCGCGGCCTCTGCCGCTTGGGCTGCCACATCCGCTGCCTCTTTGGCGCGTGCTGCGGCTTCTTCGGGTGTCATCGCCATGCGTTAGCCCTTCAAGCGTTGAGCAGCGGATGAACGGCGCTGCCTTGTTTCACCAATGCGGTGCCCTTGATGATCTCATCGTCCCAATCAATGGCAAGCGCGCCATCCTTGGTAACGATGAGATCGAGGAAATTCTGCAAATTGCGCGCGTAAAGCGACGAGGCATTACCCGCCAAAGCGCCCGCCAGATTGAGCGCACCGATGATGGTGACGCCATTGTGAATAATCGTTTCACCAGCCTTGGTGAGCGGGCAGTTGCCGCCACGTTCGGCCGCCAAGTCCACAATCACCGAACCCGGCTTCAAACTCGTCACCATCGCCTCAGTCACCAGCACAGGTGCGGGCCTTCCGGGGATCAGGGCGGTGGTGATGATGATGTCTTGCGTCTTGATATGCTCAGCAATCAAGGCCGCCTGCTTGGCCTTGTCCTCGTCCGAAAGCTCCTTGGCATATCCGCCTGCGGTCGCGGCATCGGCCACATCGGCAAACACGAATTTGGCACCAAGGCTCTTTACCTGTTCTTCGGTCGCCTTGCGAACGTCGGTTGCAGAAACAATCGCCCCCAAACGCCGCGCGGTGGCAATGGCCTGCAAGCCGGCCACCCCAACCCCCATCACGAACACCCGCGCCGGGCTTACCGTGCCTGCCGCCGTCATCATTTGTGGGAAAGCGCGCGAGAAATGTTCTGCCGCCGTAATCACGGATTTATAACCCGCCAAATTGGCTTGGCTCGAAAGCACATCCATGCTCTGCGCGCGCGAAATGCGCGGCATCAGTTCCATGGAGAAAACACTCAGATCATTCCGGGCAAGGGCTTTCAGCTCATCCTTGCCATCATAGGGATTCATCTGGGCGATCAACACCGCCCCAGCCTTTGCCGCCTTGGCCACATCAGCTGAAGGCCGCCTGACGGTGAGGATGATATCGGCATTCTTCACGCAATCAGGCCCGGAAGCGATGGTGGCACCAACGGCCCGATAAGCTTCGTCGGTGAAATGGGCACCCGCACCAGCACCCGCCTGCACGCTAACCGTGAGGCCGCGCTTTACATATGCCTTCACACTGTCCGGCGACGCCGCAACGCGGCTTTCACCAGATGCGGTTTCAGCCGGTACAGCGATTTTCATCGGCTTAAACGCTAACAGCGGTGAGAAGGCTGAACAGCACGAGGCCCGCCGTGGAAAGCGTCCACTTGCCTGCCCCGCTCTTGGCATCCAATACCAAAAGCAGCGTGCCAACGATCAACGTCACCCAGCAGATCAGCGTGCCCCAGGCCGCAAACGCCACCGCAGCCAGTGCCACCAGAATATAAAGGCAGGCAATGGTGCCGATGATAGAGCCGGTCACAAAATTGGCATAGGTCTGCCGATGGGCTTCCATATGCTTGGAATGTTCGGTTGCGGCGGCGTGGTTCTCGGCCATGTCGGACCCCTGAATCGTGGTTTTTTGCTGAAGCGAAGTTAGCCGCCGCCAGCCCGTGCTGCAACAGTCGATTGCGCCAGCCCCACCCGCGTCAATGCCGCAGCCTGCCGGGCGGCCACATCCGCTGCCGAAAAGCCTTCCAGCGCCTCATTGAACAGGCGGTAAAAATTCAATTCCGCCCCCAAATGGATGAAAACCCCACCCAAACCAATGGCCGCCCGGTCCATGAACACAAATTCGCGCGGCACCGTCACAGGCCCCTTTTCCTTCAAGGCCTGATGCACGCTGAAAGCCTGTTTGCGGCCATATTCGGCTGGCGAAATGTCACCGGCAATCTTACGCACCCGGTCATCCATCAACGGCCCATAGATAAACCGCGCCCAGATATTGAGTATCTCTACCAACTCAGTAGACAATCCCTTGAAGCCCCAGATTTCATAGGCATGCACCACCCGGTCGCGGTCATCCTCTAAAAGCCCCCGGTACAGATCGACCACCCCTTCCACAAATTGCGGCGGGAAAATGCGTACACAGCCATAATCGAGCAGGTTCAAGCCCTGCGGCTCGCCGGCGGCATCCGTGAAGGCCGAATAATTGCCCAAATGCGGATCCCCGTGAATGACGCCATGGGTGCAGAAGGGTTGCCACCAAGCCTCAAACAAGGCCCGCGCCAGCAAATTGCGTGTCGCAAGCGGGCTTTGCTTGAAATCGAGCAATTTGCGCCCCTCAAGCCAGCCCATGCTCAACAGCCGTGCGGTGGAAAGCGATGGCAAAACCTCCGGCACGCGCACCTGCGTGCTGGCGCCAAGCATGTCACGATACAAAGCCGCATGCTGCGCCTCGCGCCGATAATCGAGTTCTTCGCGCAAGCGCGCGCCGATTTCGGCAAAGATTTCGCGCGTATCAATAGCCGAATCCATGCGCCGATGAATGCCAAACAGGATTTTCAGCTGCGCCAAATCCGCTTCCACGGCCGAATCCATGTCGGGATATTGCAGCTTGCAAGCAATCAACTGCCCTTCATGGGTGCGCGCCTGATGCACCTGCCCCAAGGACGCCGCAGCCGAAGCCTCCTGCCCAAATTCCGCAAACCGCCCCTGCCAATCCGGCCCCAATTCAGCCGCCATCCGCCGGCGCACAAAAGGCCAGCCCATCGCAGGGGCTTGAGATTGCAGCTGTGATAATTCAGCCGCATATTCCGGCGGGATCACATCGGGAATAGTGGCAAGCAACTGCGCCACCTTCATAAGCGGACCTTTGAGCTTGCCCAAGGCTTCCGTTAAAAGCCGCGCCTCAGCCCCCAAATCCTTCTCACCAAACATCCGCCCCGCAGCGACCCGCAAGCCCGCCGCCCCGATGCCCGTTCCCACATTGGCATAACGCGATAATCTGCCGGTGAAACTATTGTCTTCGTTGCTCAATTGCCCGCCCGGTCCAATGCTTCAATCTCGTGGATAAAGCCTTCGATCACACTGATACCCTTATCCCAGAAGGCCGGATCACTGGCATCCAGCCCAAAGGGTGCCAGAAGCTCTTTGTGGTGCTGGGTGCCGCCGGCTTTCAGCATGGCGAAATATTTCTGCTGGAAGCCCTCGGCTGCCTCGCTATAGCGGGCATAAAGCGAATTCACGAGGCAATCGCCGAAGGCATAGGCGTAAACATAAAAGGGCGAATGAATGAAGTGCGGGATGTAGCACCAGAATGTCTCGTAACCCGGCTTGAAATCAATCGCTGGCCCCAAGCTCTCATGCTGCACATCCATCCAGATCTTGCCGATCTGTTCGGCCGTCAATTCACCTTGCTTGCGCGCGGTATGCACGCGCCGTTCAAACTCATAAAACGCAATCTGGCGCACCACGGTGTTGAGCATGTCTTCCACTTTGGAGGCCAACAGGCTCTTGCGCTTTTTGGGGTCCGTCGTCTCGCGCAGTACGGCTTGGAATGTCAGCATCTCGCCGAACACGCTCGCCGTCTCAGCCAATGTCAAAGGCGTCTGCGATAAAATCGGTCCCTGTGCCGCCGCCAACACCTGATGCACGCCATGCCCCAATTCATGCGCCAGCGTCATCACATCGCGCGTCTTGCCCTGATAGTTGAGCAATACAAACGGATGTGCGGAAGGCACCGTCGGATGTGCAAAAGCCCCCGGTGCCTTGCCCGGGCGCACGGGCGCATCAATCCAGCCTTCATCAAAAAACCGCTGCGCGATGGCACGCATTTCTGGGGCAAAATCGCCATAAGCCGACAGCACCAAATCACGCGCCTTGGCCCACGCCACAGGTGCCGTGTCTTCTTGCGGCAAGGGCGCGTTGCGGTCCCAGTGATTGAGCTTTTCCTTGCCCAGCCACTTGGCCTTCATCGCATAATAGCGATGCGACAAGCGCGGATAAGCCTTGCGTACCGCAGCGGTCAACGCCTCCACCACTTCGCGTTCCACCCGGTTGCCCAGATGGCGTGAATCGGCAATGTCCTCATATTTACGCCAGCGGTCAGAAATGTCCTTGTCCTTGGCCAGTGTGTTGGTGATGAGCGTGAACAGGCGCTGGTTCTTGCCAAATTCCAGCCCCAAAACTTCCGCCGCCGCCTGCCGCTTCTTTTCATCCGGGTCTTGCAGCAGATTGAGCGTTGGCTCGATGGCCAGCGTTTGCCCATCCACCACAAAGCGCATATCGGCGATGGTTTCATCAAACAGACGGTTCCAAGCCGAATAGCCAGTGACAGATTTTTCGTGGAACAACTCTTCCAGCTTTTGATCCAGCTGATGCGGCTTTTCTTTCCGCAAATCCACAATCCACGGCCGATAACGCGCTAAGCCCTTGTCGGTAAGTGCCTTTTCCATCACCGCATCAGGAATGCGGTTGAGTTCGAGTTCGAAGAAAATGAGGCCTGCGGAAATGTCGGTGAGCTTCTGGCTGGTATCGCCATAAAATTTCGCCCGTGCCTCCTGCGTTGTATTGCCCACATAATAAAGCTGCGCGAAAGAGCCGATCCGGCCCAGCAAATCACTCAAAGCCTCATAATCGCGCACCGCCTGCACCAGCCAAGCCCCATCGGTGGCCACCTCAAGCTTGCCGCGGTAGCGGGTGCCAAAATCATGCGCCAGCGCCTCGGCCTTGCCGATGTCGGCGGCCAAATGGGCATCCCCAGGCCCGGCATAAAGATCACCCAAATTCCATTCAGGAAGGTCGCCTAAGCTCTGATTTGCCATGCTCATGGAGTTTTCGAAGCCTCTCTCACAAAGGGGGATACCTGCTTATCCCGCATTCACCCCAACCGCACAACCGCAGCTTTGTCCGAAAATCGTCCACTGTTTAAGTGACTGTTTACGCTTGCCTGCGAAAGTCGCTTGCAACAAGGCGCGTGTTTACCAAGCGTCCACCCTTCACTTTCAACCGACCGGACATCCATGGCATCGCGCATTCTGATCATTGAAGATGAACCAGCCCAGCGCCGCATTCTGGAAGAAATGGTCAAACGCTTCGGTTTTGACCCCATTTTGGCCGAAAACGGCCAGCGCGGGCTTGAAATACTGGCCGGCTCGCAGGGCGGGGCCATTGAACTGGTCCTGCTCGATCTCGTCATGCCGGGCATGGATGGTCACGAATTCCTTGAGCGCATGACCGCCATCCGCGGTGATTTGCCCGTCATCATCCAAACCGCCCAAGGCTCCATCGAAACCGTGGTGCGCGCCATGCGGGCCGGTGCCGATGACTTCGTGGTCAAGCCCGTCAGCGCGGAGCGGCTGAAAATCTCGATCCAGAACCTGTTGAAGGTCACAGCCCTTACCGAAGAAGTCCGCCGCCTGAAGCGCAAAGTGGGCGGCGAGCTGACTTTCGAGCACCTGATCGCGTCGGGCTTGGGCATGGCGCAAGCCGTCAAGCTCGGCCGCCGGGCTGCCCAATCGGCCATTCCGGTGCTGATTGAAGGCGAATCCGGGGTGGGCAAGGAAATGGTCGCCCGCGCCGTCCACGGTGAAAGCGAGCGTGCAGGCCGCCCCTTCATCGCCGTTAATTGCGGTGCGATTCCCGAAAACCTCGTCGAAAGCATCCTGTTCGGCCACGAAAAAGGGGCCTTCACGGGTGCCAGCCTGCGTCATGCGGGCAAATTCCAGGAAGCCGATGGCGGCACCCTGTTCCTGGATGAAGTCGCCGAGCTTACCCTCGACATGCAGGTGAAATTGCTGCGCGCCATTCAAGACGGGGTGATTGACCCTGTGGGGGCGCGCAAATCCGTGCAGGTCAATATCCGCCTCATTTCAGCCACCAACCGCAACATGATCGACATGGTCAAAGAGGGCCGCTTCCGCGAAGACCTCTATTACCGCCTGAACGTGTTCCCCGTCACCGTGCCACCTTTGCGCCAACGCACCGAAGACATTGGCCCCCTCACGCACCATTTCATCACCCGCTTTGCCGCAGAAGAAGGCCGCAAGGTGCGCGCCATTGAACCGCGCGCGCTCGAAATGCTGCAAACCTATGGCTGGCCCGGCAATGTGCGCCAGCTGGAAAACACCATTTTCCGCGCCATTGTGCTATCCGAAGGCGACACGCTGCTGATTGAGGATTTTCCACAGATCGCCAGCCTTGTGGATGGCTATGACGTTCGCTTTCCGCCCGCCCCACAGCCCACCCCCCGGCCCCAATTGCCGCAAGGCCACGCTGCCGTGATCGGCGGGCAAGCCACCACCTCGCGCTCCGTCGGCCAAGCGGTTTCCGATGGCATGGCGCTTGGCATTCCGGTTGTCACCGATGGCGGGCATGTCCGGCGGCTGGAAGATGTGGAGGCCGACATGATTCGCTTGGCACTCAACCGTTATCGCGGCCAAATGTCAGAAGTTGCGCGCAAACTCGGCATTGGGCGCTCAACCCTTTACCGCAAGATGCGCGATCTCGGCCTTGAAGGTAAAATGTAATACGATTTCTACCACGAAAGTGATCGGCCAGCCCATTGCGCCTTGGGGTCTGCGTGATTAGGTTAGAAGTCTGCTCCCAACGAGGTTCCCATGCGCGCCAAATTTCTGTTCACCGCCTGTTTCCTTCCGGTCTTGCTGGCGCAGCAACCCGTTTGGGCCGCAACAGATGCCCCCGTGGTGATCAAGAAAAACTTCTCCGCCGCCCCCGCGACCGCCAATAGGCCCACCACTGGCCGCGGCGATCAGTTTAATTTTTTCGATAGCCTGTTCGGCGGCAGCAAGCGCAAATTCGTGATTGAAGATGTGCCGGATGGCCCGGTTGTTTCCAATTCCAATCCGGATGCGGGCTTTGAAGCCTACCAGCCCGAAAAACGCCTGCCGCTTGTTGATACAAGCCTTTCGGGTGCCAGTTTCTTCGAGAAATTGTCGCCCGAAGTGCTGGCAACCCTGCGTGATGAAACCACCCCCATTTCAGTGCGCGCCGCCGAAAAGGCCGCCATTCTGGGCTTTTACGCCAATCGCGGTTTCAAGCCGGTTTGGGTTTCTCCACAAGAAGGCATCACCGCGAACGGCCGGGCGGTGCTCGCCCATCTCGCCACCGCCGATGATGAAGGCCTAGAGCCGGGCGATTACCTGCCCGTAGGCCTTTCCGGCTTCACCGATGACGGCAAATCCCTCATCGGCAATGAACCCGCCCTTGGCCGCGCCGATGTCGCCATCACAGCCATGCTTGTGCGCTATGCCAATGAGCTTCATTCCGGCCGCGTTCTGCCCAAGCGTCTTTCCGGCTATTACGACATTGACCCGCCCACAGCCGACCTGACGCTGTTGATCGAGGACGCCGCCAAGGCCACCGACCCCGTTTCGGTGCTCGCCGCCGCTGCCCCGGTGCATCCGCAATATCAGGTGCTTAAATCCGAACTGGCCCGCCAGCGCGAAGTAGCCAAATCTGAGCCCGAACCCATTCCCGAAGGCCCGCGCGTCAAGCTCGGCCAGAAAGACCCGCGCATCCCTGTGCTGCGCGAGCGCATGCTGGAAGGCGGTTTCCTCACCACCGCCCCGGAAAGCTGGAAACTGGAAGCCACCGCAGATGCAGCCCTCGATGAACCGCTTTCGGAAGCCCTGAAAGCCTTCCAGAAGAAAGCCGCCATCAAGCAAACCGGCAATTTCGACAAGGCCACACTTGCCGCGCTAAATGACCATAGCGCCACGCGCAATGTCGAGCGCCTCGTCATCAACATGGAACGCCTGCGCTGGCTGCCGCGGGATCTGGGGCCGCGCTATATATTTGCCAACCAAGCCGCCTTTGAATTGCGCGTGATGAGTAATGGCGTTGAGGAATGGCAAACCCGCGTCATCGTCGGCAAGCCCAACACCCAAACCAGTGTTTTCAATGATGAGATGGAATTTGCCGTGATCAACCCCACTTGGGGTGTGCCGCAATCCATCATCGTCAAGGAAATGCTGCCAGAATTACAGCGCGACCCTAGCTATCTCGACAAGCAGGGCTTCCAGATTTCCGACAATGAGGGCAACATCATCCCCTCCAACCGGATCGACTGGTCGCAGTTTTCCAACCGCGTGCCGCTCAATGTCATCCAGCCCTCCGGCGATGACAATGCGCTGGGCGAGGTGAAGTTCATGTTCCCCAACAGCCATAATATCTACATGCACGACACCCCCAAGCGGGAACTGTTTGATAGCGTGGTGCGCGCCTACAGCCATGGCTGCGTGCGCGTGAAAGACCCGCGCCGCTTTGCTGAAGTTGTGCTGGGCTGGACGAGCCAAGAGGTGGCCGACGCCATTGCCTCCGGCCGCAGCCAAACCGTGAACCTGCCCGAAAAACTGCCCGTCTATCTGAATTACTTCACCGCCTGGCCTCAAGCCGACGGAACGATCAAATATTATGATGATATTTACAACCGAGACGCGCGCTTAAGCCGGGCCTTCAACACCCTCGTGCAGGTTGCCGAGCAAACGCCAGCGCGTTAAGGCGAAATTAAGCATAAAGGGCGGAAATGCCATAAGACGGAATGTGTCAAACACTGGCCGCATTCCTATGGCTATTGGGCATTGCAGGGCGAGCCGCAACGGCTATGCTTTTGGCGATCAGGCAACAGGCGGGATCATTTATTGCTGTCACGGCTACGCAAATCGCTGATCGCCACCAGTGTTGCCGCCCTATGCGCGGCAGCCGTGGCCGGCTTTGCGCCTGAAGGCAATGCAGGTGGTGAAACCCGCACGCTGAACATGGTGCATGTTCACACGGGCGAAAAGCTCACCATCACCTACAAGAAAAACGGCCGCTACATTCCCTCGGCCATGGCGCGCATCAACTATTTCCTGCGCGACTGGCGCAAGAACAAGCCCACCACCATGGACCCGCGCACCGTGGACCTCATGTGGGAGCTTTACGCCGATCTCGGTTCCAAAGTACCCATCCGCATCATTTCTGGTTATCGCTCCGCCGAAACCAACGGCATGCTGAAGCGCATCGGGCGCAATGTGGCCAAGAAAAGCCAGCACACGGCTGGCAAAGCCATCGACATGTATTTCCCCGATGTGAAACTCGCCCGCATTCGCAACAGCGCCATCGTGCGTGAAGTGGGCGGTGTGGGCTATTATCCCGGCGGCGACGGTGGCTTTGTCCATATCGACAGCGGCAGTGTGCGCTATTGGCCAAGGCCGTCTGATAGCCAGCTCGCCGATATTTTCCGCGATTACAAAGACACGATCGGCGCGCGCGTGCGCGGTGGCGGCACCCTTTTGGCTTCTCGCGAAGTGGCAGAACCGGAAGAAGCCACCCCAACAGGCAAGAAACCCAAATCCGCCATGCAGATGGTGGCAAGCCTATTGTCACCGGATGCGGCGCAAGAAGAAACCGCGCCTGCGCCAACACCCACCAACATCACCCTGCCACGCGCCAAGCCTGCTTTGGCAACACTCGCCGAAGCACCCCCCGCCCTCAACGTGCCGCTGCCAAAATCGCGTCCGGTTTCCGTGGTCGCAAGCCTTGAGACACCCACAATCGCGCCCACAGCAGAATCCTTCAGCGACGATAATTTCCAAACCGCATCCACGACGCAAGCACTGGACCAAGACGATATCGCCATGCGCCCATCAACAGCCGCAGATGAACCCAGCGCGCAATCCAATCACGCTGCCAAGGCGGGCCTGCTTGGCCGCACGAACACACCAGAACCCTTGCGTATGGCAAGCCTTGAGCCTGCGGATCTTCGCAGCATGTTTGAACTGTTCCAAGAACAGGATCAGCACGACGATGAAGGCCAAGACCCCGCGACCAAGGGTGGACCCATATCCAACTTCCTTGCCAAGTCAGACCGTTTAGCCCCCGGCGATAGCATAAGCTTGCGCGTGCAGCGCGCCACCAAGATGGACTCGCTCTCCGCCGCCGACCAACCGCTGTCCTTCGACTGAACTAGACACGCCCGTTCAAATGCCGCGCGCGGCGCAATTGCGGGAACATGGCTGACCAGATGCCAGCCACCATCACCGTGCCAACACCCCCCATCACCACAGCCGCCTTGGCACCAATGAGGGCAGCAACCGTGCCCGCGCGGAATTCGCCAAGCTCGTTGGAAGCCCCCACGAACATGTTGTTCACCGCATTCACACGCCCGCGCAGCGCATCCGGTGTCCACACTTGGATCAGCGTCTCGCGCACATAAACGCTCACCATATCGGTAGCCCCCATGAGAATGAGGGCCATGACCGACAGCCAGATGATTTCCGAAAAACCAAAACTGACGGTGAAAATGCCGAACAGGGCGACAAAACCGAACATGATAAGCCCGGCATGATCGCGCACAGGATAGCGCGCCAGCCACAGGGCCATCGCAATGGCACCGATGCCAGGGGCAGCTCTCAGCATCCCCAAGGCTTCCGGTCCTGCATGCAGAATGTCGAGCGCATAAACCGGCAGAAGCGCGGTGGCCCCACCTAGCAGCACAGCAAACAGATCGAGCGAAATCGCTCCGAAAACCACTTTCTCGCGCCACACATAATGGAAGCCCGCCAACAACTCGCTCAGGCTCGTGGCCTGATGCGAAGATAATTGCTGCGGGCGCGAGATCAGCAGCGTGACCAAGGCCGATCCGGCCAGCAACAACAGCGCCACGCCATAAGCGGCATAAGGGCTAATGCCATAAAGCAACCCACCCAAAACCGGCCCCACAATCGTGGCCGATTGCCAAGCGGATGTCGAAAGCGCAATCGCACTCGACAATTCCGATTGTGGCACAAGATTGGGCAACAGCGATGAGGAAGCAGGCCCATAAAAGGCCCGCGCAATGCCAAAGCTCAAAAGCACCACAAACACCGGCCACACAACACTCAAGCCCTCAAAGGTAAGCACGATGAGAGCCGTGCAGCACAAAGCCTCCGCCGCCAAACACACGGTCAGAATGCTGCGCCGGTTCACCTTGTCAGCAACTGCCCCCGTCACCAGCACAAGTGCCAAGGCGGGCAGAAACTGCACAAGCCCGATGAGCCCAAGATCCAGCGGATCGCGCGTCAGCGAATAAACCTGCCAGCCCACCGCCACCGAAATGATCTGCACCGCCAGCGTGGCGGTGAGTTTCGAGAAGAAGTAATGGCGAAATGGAGCATGCGCGAAGGCGCGCGAGGTGGAAGCCAAAATCTTATGCTCCGCCGCTCATGCCAAGGGCTGCCAGATATAGATCGAGAATGGCTTCCTCTTCCTGCCGCTCATTGGCGTCTTTCTTACGCAGGCTCACCACTTTGCGCAAAATCTTGGTGTCAAAGCCATTGCCCTTGGCCTCAGCATAAACTTCTTTGATGTCGCCAGCGATGGCCTTCTTTTCTTCTTCCAGCCGCTCAATGCGCTCCACCAGGCTTTTCAACTGGCCTTGCGCGAAGCTCGTCTTGTCATCAACAGGTGTCTTGGCGTCCATCTTGGGTTTCCTTTCGAAAGGCAAATTCAGTGTGTCGGTTTCTTGAATTGGGCAAGCTGTTCAGGCGTGGCGTCGGGCTGGTGCTGGGCCTTCCATTCCTCATAAGCCATGCCATAGACGATCTCGCGCGCTTGGCCGCGCGTCACATCAAGCCCCTCGGCTTTGGCGGCCTCCTCATACCAGTTGGAAAGGCAATTGCGACAGAAGCCCGCCAGATTCATGAGGTCGATATTCTGCACATCTGAACGCGCCCGCAAATGCGCCATCAGGCGGCGCAACACGGCGGCTTCGATTTTGTCGGTGTCACTCATGCGGCAATCTCCTTCAATACATGGGGCAGAATGCGCGAAAGCCGCTCAGCCCACGCAAGCTGGCCTGCCGCATCGGCAATCAGATCTTGCCGGATCTCGATGAGCGCATGTGCAAGCCCGCGCTGGGTGCCATGCGCGTTCATGCTGTCGCCCGCAAGCCCCCCGGCATAAGGCTCATTATCACCGACAACGAGGTCTTTTTCAGCCTCAAGTGCTGCCATCAGCGGGCGGGCAAAGCGATCATCCCCATCCCACAACACACCTGCATGCCAAGGCCGGGCAACCCCCTTCCAGAAGGGTGTGAAACTGTGGATGGAGCACAAGACAGGCCGCACCCCCAACCGCTCGGCTTCATCAATGAGACCGGAAAGGGCGCGGTGATAAGGGGTGTAATAGGTGTCAATCCGGTGCTGGCGCTCGGCCATCCCCATTCCCACATTCCCCGGCACCACCGCCCCATCCGATAGCTGCATGATGAGGGTGGGGTCCTGAATGCCCCGATTTGGGTCAATCAGCAAGCGGGAAAACCCGGCAAAGATGCCCGCAACCCCCAGAAACCCACATAAGGCGCGCAACACCCCCTCCACCCCGATATCATAAGCGATATGGCGGCAAAGCTCGGCTTGCGGCAGGCCCAGCGTGCCATAAGCCTGCGGCAAGGCATTGCGCGCATGGTCAGCCACCAGGATCAACCCGCGGCTCAAGGCACCGGGCACAATCTCGAAAGCCGGGAATGCCGCAATGGCGGTTTGCGGTGCAAGGGATGGGCTGGTATTGGGCATGATCGGCAAACTATAATGGCCGTGTGATGCTGCGGCCAGCGCGCCCGCCCCGGCTTGGCGGTTTTCGCGGTGGATAACGGCAAATAAGCGGGGATGCCTTGCTTTGGCCGTTTTCAACAGCGGTTATTCGCCCCGCCCCCGACCGCACCCAACAAAATGGGCGTGCATCGGATGGCGGGAATGCTACAAGGTGATTCGTGAGAGTTAGGGAGACCGAGCCCCCGATGTTTTCGTTCCGCAGCGCACTCGGCGGCGCAACGTTGATCGCAATGGCCCTATTCGCAACACCTGCGAAGGCCGATTTGAAACTCTGTAACAATACCGAAAGCCGCGTCGGTGTAGCCTTGGGCTATAGTGACAAAAAAGGCTGGGCGACCGAGGGCTGGTGGAATATCGCCCCCAATTCCTGCGAAACCCTTCTCAAAGGCGCATTGATCGCGCGCTATTATTACGTTTATGCCGTGGATTATGACAAAGGTGGCTCTTGGGGCGGCAAGGCCGTGCTTTGCATCCGTGACAAGGAATTCACCATTCGCGGCAACATGAAATGCAAGGAGCGGGACTACCAGAAAGCTGGATTCCGCGAAGTTGACACCGGCGAGAAGATTGACTGGACTATCTCGCTTTCAGGGGAAAAGACAACACCGGCGGAACCACAGTGAGAAGAAACCGAAAAGTCAAAATCATCGCGACCCTTGGCCCCGCTTCGGCCACTTCCGAACAGATCGAAAAGCTGTTTCTTGCGGGCGCGGATATTTTCCGCATCAATATGAGCCACACCTCGCATGAATTGCTGCGGCAATATCATGGCATCATCCGCAAAATTGAAGCCCGCATCGGCAGACCCATCTGCATCCTTGCCGATTTGCAAGGCCCGAAACTACGCATCGGCACTTTCGCGGAAAAGGAAGTGACGCTGAATGCGGGTGATATATTCGTGCTCGATAGCGATGCAACACCCGGCAACGCCACCCGCGTATGCCTGCCGCATCCAGAAATCTTCGCCGCCGTCAAAATCGGCGATCATCTTCTTTTGAACGATGGCCGCATCCGCGTTGAAGTGACGGATGTTGCCGAAGGCCGCATCGCCACCCGCGTCATCTATGGCGGCGCGCTTTCAGCCCGCAAAGGCGTGAACCTTCCCGATACCATCATTCCGCTTGCCGCCCTCACGCCCAAAGACCGGGCGGATCTGGATGCCGCTGCTGAACTGGGTGTGGATTGGATTGCCCTGTCCTTCGTGCAGCGTTCAGCCGATGTCGCCGAGGCCAGAAAGCTCATCGCAGGCCGCGCAGGCGTCATGGCCAAGATCGAAAAGCCATCAGCCCTCACCCATCTGGAAGCTATTCTGGAATTGTCCGACGGCATCATGATTGCGCGTGGTGATTTGGGCGTGGAATTGCCGCTCGAACAGGTGCCCGGTCGCCAAAAACAGATCACGCGCGCCGCCCGCAAGGCAGGCCGCCCCGTGGTCGTGGCCACCCAGATGCTGGAAAGCATGATCCACGAACCCGTGCCCACCCGTGCCGAAGTCTCCGACGTGGCAACCGCCGTTTTCGAAGGGGCTGACGCGGTGATGCTATCGGCCGAAAGTGCCGCTGGGGCTTGGCCCGAAAAGGCGGTGGAAACCATGGACAAGATCGCCCAGGAAGTAGAGCGTGACCCGCATTATCCCGGCATCATCCACGCTCAGCGCACCGACCCCGAACCCACCTCCGCCGATGCCATTTCCGCTGCCGCACGCCAGGTGGCCGAAACGCTGAAACTGGCAGCCATGGTCTGCTACACCTCGTCAGGCTCCACTGGGCTTCGCGCCGCGCGTGAGCGGCCTGAATTCCCCATTATCGTCCTCACCCCCAACCCGGCGACAAGCCGCCGCCTGTCGCTCGTCTGGGGCCTGCATTGCGTGCTGACCCCCGATGCGACCGATGTGGATGACATGGTGTCCAAAGCCTGCCGCATCTCGCGCGAGGAAGGCTTCGCCCAACCCGGCGATCGGGTAATCATCTCCGCTGGCGTTCCCTTCGGCACCCCCGGCACCACAAACATGCTGCGTATCGCCTATGTGGGCGATTGAGGCCTAAATCTGCTTTTCGAGCTTTGCGGCAAGTTCATCCGCTGCCTCCCGCGCGCCCGTCATGCGTGGATAAACCGCCAGCGCGTCGCGGAAGGCTTTGAGTGCCTCCAGCTCGCGCCCCTGCTCTCGCCGCACAAGGCCCAATCCAGCCAGCGCCCCGAAATGGCGAGGCTCGGCGGCCAGAACCTCGGCAATATCAGCCGCCGAACGCTCATAATCGCCCAGCAGATAGTAAACAGTGGCCCGCTGGTTTACCGCCTCAATGAATTCTGGATATTGGTCGATCAGCGTGTCCAGAATGTCCAAAGCCGCCTCATATTCACGCGCGGCAAGGGCCGAAATGGCCTGCTCCAGCAGCAAATCCCCCGTGGGGCTGCCGGATTTACGAAATAAATTCAATATGTTCTGCTCAACTCGCTGGGCCGCCTCATAATCCTTGGCCTGCCGCAAGCGGGCAAAAAGCCGGTCGAGCGTTTCCGCGCGCGTGAGTGATTCCGATACAGGTGCGGGTTCTGGCACCTGCGCTGCTACGGCAACCGGGGCCAGCAGGCCGAACAGGACAATCCATCCGCAAAGCCGTTTCATGCCGCCATCCTAGCGCACCGCAACGCCAAAAGCCAAACGCCGCGCGAGGGGTGCCCGCACGGCGTTCAAAGCAGAAAAGACCGGCTGAAAATCAGCCCTGACGCGCCTTGAAGCGCGGGTTGGTCTTGTTGATGATGTAAACGCGGCCCTTGCGGCGAACCATGCGATTATCGCGGTGGCGTTTCAGCAAAGCCTTGATTGAATTACGAACTTTCATGGTCCACCCGACAAATTAAAAGGGCCATCACAATGGCGACGCCCTGACTTTCGGGCCGGAACATAGTCACGGGGGGTTGGCCTGTCAACCGCACAAGCCACCCCTTATCAGCTCAATTCCATGCCCCGCTTGGCGCACACCGCGCGCACAAAGTCATTCTGGCCTTCATTGCCGCCAATATATTCGCGCAAAAACAGGCTGGAACCGACCAATTCGCCAGCAAAAGCGAGCTTTCGCCGCACCTCGATCTGCACATTCATGGCCTTGGCATAGCCACACACATAGACCTTGCCGCCCGCCGACACCGCCTGAACCTGGGTATATTCGGCGGCGGCCACATCCAGCTCAGCACCCTCTGCCACCGCATTGCGAATATAAGGGTCCACATCGCGCCGAATGACCTCAAGCTGGGCCTGCGAAAGGGTGACTTTCTGCGGGTTTTCGAGGTTCGCAATGGTGGAGGGCGTGGGGTCGGACCCCGCACAGGCTGACAGGGCCGCTGCGGCACCTACGAGCAAGAGCGTTGTCAACAACCGGCTAGAAGTGCGTTGGCGCATGAAAACCTGTCCCGAAACGGATCCTAAGCTCAGGTTAGGAGCCAACCGCCTGAAGGATCAAGCAAATTCAAGCCCGGGCCACTGGGATTAACAAGGCAATTCCAAGTCAAGATTGTGGCCCAAGCAACTTATCGTCTGTTGGTTTAAGAAAATATATGTAATACTCCCAACCAATATACTTAATTTTTTTGGAGTTCATCATGAAGTCGTCCATCATCAAATCGCTGCTTCTGGGCACCGCGCTCTCCTGCGCCTCGGTCTCCTTCGCCATGGCTGAAGACTATAACTGGTCGGGCATTTTCCTCGGCGGCACGGTGGGTGCGACCGACAGCAAGTCGGACTCCACGGTGGATTACGGCAGCGTGAGCACCGAAGATATCGACGGCAACTACACTGTGGGCTGGGAAAACGGTTTCTTCACCGGCGGCATCTATGATGACCTCAACGATTTGGACATCGACGGCGAGATTACCGACGGTGGGCCTGTTGGTGTAATTGATACGGACCTAACGAACCAGGATGCGCTCGATCTCTTTGACGACGTGGGCGGGCAGGCTCAACTCGAAGCTTGGGTGGACGCTTTCAATTCTTCGGAAATGAACTGGAGTGCTACTGCCATCCTCGGTGGCCAGATCGCTTCTGGCAGCTTGGTGTTCGGTGCCGAATTGCGCGGCACCTTCGGCGATTTCGACACCTCCACTTCCGATGAGTGGCTTGACACGGCACGAGGCGAGGACTTCGCCACCTGCACTGTGACCGAAGATACGTGCGACATTACCTACACGGCTGTCGGCACCAATTCGGGCGGCCATATCAATTGGGCCGACCGCAGCACGGGCGTTGACACCGATTGGGATACCAATTTAGGTAGCATCAGTGCCGGTTATGAAGCAGAATATGCTCAGATCAACAACTTTGCCTTCGGTGCAAGCTATGACAGCGTGTTTAGCCCGGTAGCCAAGCTTGGTTTCGCGGTCGGTCGCGTACACCTGTTCGCCATGGGCGGCCCGAGCTGGTCCAAGGTCAAGGCAACCACCTCTGCAAGCGCGAACGAAGTTGCACGGGTTGACGTTTTTTATAACGAATCTGACGAAACGGGCGTAGATGATTTCACCGGCGAGGAAGCGGTCGGCGTAGAAAATGGTGCAGCGAGCTATGACTGGTCTGGCTCCAACACCGAAACGCTCGCCGGCTACTCCGTCGGCGGCGGTATGGAATGGGCAGCCACCGACAACCTGATCCTGCGTGCCGAAGGCCTCTACACCGACCTCGGCAGTATCGATGTGACCGGCGTTTCTGATGAAACAGCCGCCACCTACACCGTGACCCAGGAACTGAACAGCGTGTCGGGTTCTGTCGGCATGCTCGTCAAGTTCTAAGCTTGAACTTCAAGGCTTGAAAAAGGGCATCCCGCCGGGGTGCCCCTTTTTGTTGGATGACCTCTGAGGAGTTGATCCGTGTTGTCCCTGCTGCCGCAAAGGAATCTAGTACTAGTTGTCGATGAAGCCCGCTGTGATCCGGCTGACTTCATCGATATTGCAAACCGTATCCGCTCGCAGGCCGCCGATATCCGCGTACAGGTCTTGCAGCCCAAGGTCATCCACAGCATAGCCCGCGATACATGGGACCATCCGACATTGTTCCTATGCCTCGTCAACCTTCCCGATTTGCGGATCAAGCGCGGCAATCTATTGGTCACCCGCCCCATCCCCAAGCTACAACAGTCCGAGATGATGAAGCTGGCCCATGTTCCAACACCACATGCAGAGCGCTATCGTTTCGGAATGGTGTTTGACGAAAAGCTATGGGCAAGCCATGTGATCCTCAAGCCGGAAGATCTTACACTCACATCGCATGGCACAGGCCTTGAAATCATCGCGACCAAAATACTTTCGAGAAAATGCGAACGAGACTTCCCACCCGATCATTTTGCGCGCAGCCACAATATGCTGGTGCAGAATTTCATTGATACGGGCCGCCAGCCAGTGCGTTACCGCGCCATGACTTTTCTAGGCGAAGTTCTCTATATCAGCAAAATTACCTACGCACCGCAAAAGGCAGCTGACGCAACCGAAATACCAGCAGATTTTCACAGCAAATCCTCCGCAATCCGGCGAGAGTTTCAGTACTATCCGCATGTCTATGATTTTGCGAAAAAGGTGGCGGCCGCCTTTCGGCAAAGCCCCCTGCTTGGCTGCGATATTCTCGAAGAGCATACCACTGGAAATCTTTATGCCATCGAAGTGAATGCGGGTGGCAATGTCTGGCACTTCTCCTCACCCTACCTTGCCAAGCACCGCCAAGAACACCCGGAAGATAACGTCCCGCGTTTGACCCAATACAACGCATTCGACACTGCCGCCAAGGCGCTCATCAACGCCACACGCCGTCAGGCCATTTGAATGTCACACCTACTGCCGAAGAAAAATCTGGTCGTGATCGTGGACAGGTCGCGCTGCGATCCGGCTGATTTCGTAGACATCACGCGCCGAGCGCGGGCGCAAGCTCCCGACATCCGAGTGCAGCTTTTAATGCCCAGAACTTTGCACAAGCTTGCTCCGGTGACTTGGGATCATCCAACCCTTATCGTAAGCCAAGTGCGCTTGCAGAATTTGCGCATCAAACGCGGCAAGCTCATGATGCCATCACCCATCCCAAAGCTGAAACAGGCCAAGATCATGCAAGCGGCTGGTGTCGCCACACCGCATGTGGTGCCATATCAATTTGGCATGACATTTGATGAATGCCTCTGGGGCAGCCACGTCATGCTCAAACCTGCAGATCTCGATTTTTCCTCCAAGGGAACGGGGCTTGAGGTCATCGCGGCGAAAGAACTGTCTGGAAAGCGCCAACAGGATTTCCCGCCCGATCATTTTGCAGGCTCGCACAAGATGCTGGCACAGAAATTCATTGATTCAGGCCCCCAGCCGGTGCGTTACCGGGCCATGACCTTTATGGGCGAGGTTCTTTATGTAATGAAATCAACCTGTGCACCCATTAAATCACGGGACGGCAAAATACCCGCAGACTTCCACAGCAAAGCCCCGGAACTGCGGCGCGAGTTTCTGCCTTTCCCCGAAGTGCGCGCCTTTGCCAGAAAAACAGCGGCAGCGTTCCCGAATTGGCCGCTGCTCGGCTGTGACATTCTGCAGGAGGCGGGAACGGGCGATCTTTATGCGCTGGAAGTAAATCCAGGCGGCAATGTCTGGCACTTCTCCTCGCCCTACAACGCAAAGGATCGCGCGGCACACCCCGAATACAATGCCCTGTTCCAGAGCCAATATGGCGCCTTCGATGTCGCCGCCAAAGCCCTCATAAACGCCACACGGCGGCTGGCCGTCTGAACTTAACTTGGGGCAAGAAGATGATGGTGGGCGGTACAAGGTTCGAACTTGTGACCCTCACGATGTCAACGTGATGCTCTACCGCTGAGCTAACCGCCCGGAACCATCCGGAAAAGCCTCAAAACCAGCTTTCGCCGCAGGGTATATCGGGAGAAATGTCGCCGCGCAAGCCTTCAAGGCTTACGCCGCCATCATGCGTTCCACCTCGGCCACCAAATCCTTCAAATGGAAGGGCTTGGAAAGCACCTTGGCATCCTTGGGCGCGCGCGAATCCGGGTTCAGCGCCACGGCGGCAAAGCCGGTGATGAACATAATCTTGAGCGCGGGATCGAGTTCTGCGGCCCGTCGGGCCAGCTCAATTCCGTCCATTTCGGGCATCACGATGTCGGTCAGCAGCAAATCGAAGGTCGCTTGCTTCACTTCCTCGAACGCGCTTGCGCCCTCGCCAAAGGATACGACTTCATGGCCGGCCTTTTCCAGTGCGCGCACCAGAAACCGCCGCATGTCTTCATCATCTTCGGCCAACAGAATCTTCGCCATGAACTCAGAAATCCTCACGCAAAACAACATTTCGATAAAAGCAAACCCGCAAGCGCCTGGGAAGGCTGAACTTGTCAGAATAGGCCTAGAGTCTCTATTATCTCGAAAAGAGGTAAATTTCTCGCATGAAGAGCCTGGCGCATGTTTTTGATCCGCCCTTCCGGCTATCCCGGCCGCAAGATGCGCTTGTGCCCGTGATCGTCAATTCCCCCCATTCAGGTGCTTTTTACCCCGAATCCTTCCTCAAATCTGCCCGCTTGGATGCGCTTTGCCTGCGTCGTTCGGAAGATGCCCATGTGGCAGAATTATTCGCCGCCGCCCCCAACTTGGGCGCTCCCCTCCTGCAAGCCTGCTTTCCGCGAGCCTTTCTGGATGTGAACCGCGAGCCTTGGGAGCTGGATCCGGCCATGTTCGACGGCCCGCTTCCGCCTTTTGCCAATACCAGCTCCATCCGAGTGGCAGCCGGCCTTGGCACCATTCCGCGCGTGGTGAGCGAGTTTGTGGAAATTTACAAAGACAAACTCAGCCCGGCGGAAGCCGAAGCCCGCATTTTGCAGCTGTATTTCCCCTATCACGCCGCCCTGAGCCGTTTGGCGGATGATATGCTGGCCCATTTCGGCGCGGTTTTGCTGCTCGACTGCCATTCCATGCCCACCAGTGCCGCCGCCGGAGGGCTCACCCAAAGCCGCCATCGCCCCGATGTGGTGCTGGGCGATCGGCACGGCTCGGCCTGCTCGGCCATGATCACCGCAACCCTGGAAAGCCTATTTGCCGCACAAGGCCTGAAAGTGGCCCGCAACCGGCCCTATGCGGGTGGATTCATCACCCAGACCCACGGCAAGCCCCGCCAAGGCCGCCACGCCATCCAAATTGAAATCTGTCGCAGCCTTTATATGGATGAAACAACCTTGGCTAAAACCGATGGCTTTGAACCCCTGCGCACGGCCCTGACCGTGGTGATGCAAGGAATGTTCACAAGCCTCGCCCCCCTGCTCATGCCCGCGGGCCTGGCTGCCGAGTAAGGCCGGGCAAGGGCAACGCGCCGGATTTCGGATAAAAAAAGAGCCCGAACAATACCTTCGCAGGTAATTGTCGGGCCCAAGTCTAGGGAGGAAACGCCCCAAAGGGGCAACCGAATGAGCAATGCATCATCCGGATGCATAGTATTTGGCAGCGTAGCGGCAGAATTACAAGCCCCAACACGGCCCTGCGACATTCTGCATTAAAACGCATGATTTCAGATGGTTAAGATATAATTTCTAACTATTGGCACTGTCGTTTTCTAGCCACCGATGTCTTTTTTTGACATGAGGCCGCGCCCAAGAATGCATTCGGCACCTTTCAGACATGCAAGAAACGCATAACTGACGCAGGCTTGAGCCGCCACCCCATCTCGTCTAGGACTGCCATATCACCCGCGCCACAAAGGAAACCGCCATGCCGCCAATTTCGCCTGAGAACTGGGATGAGTTGGCCCTTTTTGGGCGCAAACTGGCCGATGCGGCAGGTGAAGCCATTCTGCCCCATTTCCGCATTCCGGCTGCGGTGGACAACAAATCCCAATCCGGCTTCGACCCCGTCACCATCGCCGACCGCAATGGCGAAACCGCCATGCGCCAGCTCATCGAGGCCCATTTCCCCGATCACGGCATCATCGGCGAGGAACATGGCGTGAAGCCCTCCAAATCCGGCTTCAACTGGGTGCTGGATCCTGTCGATGGCACGCGCTCGTTCATCCTTGGCGTGCCGCTCTGGACCACCCTCATCGGGCTGACCTTTGAAGGAGCACCCGTGCTGGGCGTGATGAACCAGCCTTTCGTGGGCGAGCGTTTTATTGGCGGCTTAGGCCAGAGCTTCTGGGAACGCGGGGCCGAACGGCGCAGGCTCAAGGTCAATCCGGCAAAATCACTCGCCACCGCAAATATCGCCACGGTGGCACCGGAAATCTACAAGACCCCGGCGCAGAAGAATGTGTTCGACAAGCTCACCCGCGCAACCCAGCTCACGCGCTTTGGCGGCGATGCTTATTTCTATTGCCTGCTGGCTTCAGGCCTCATCGACATTGCGATGGATGCAGGCCTTGAAACCTATGATATCGCCGCCCTTGTTCCCATCATCGAAGGCGCAGGCGGCATTGTCACCACTTTCACCGGACAAGCAGCCACAGGCGGTGGCGACATCATCGCCTTTTCAAGCCTTGCCCTTCAGCAAGAAGCCATGGCGCTCATCCGCGCGTAAAGCTTCAGCCCGGCGGCGATAAGAAGCTTTCAAACGCCGCCCAAAACTGCGCCCGCACAGCATCTTTCTCCATCAGAATTTCATGGCGTGCGTCGCCGATGATGACCAGAGAAACATTCGCCACCCGGTTTGCGAAATCACGGCACGCCTCAGTCACCGTCACCCGCTCTCGGCCCGCCGCCACAATGAGCGTGGGCGCCAGAAGCCGCGTGCCAGGGGCAATCCGCGAAAGCTCACCCATCGAACGAAACGCACCATCAAGCCAGCCGATCGTGGCCCCACCAATGCTCAACCCAGGTGCAGCCTTCAAAACCCGTTGATCGCGATCGTAACGTAGCCGGTCGCCCGTCAGATCATTGCCAGCAAAATCATGCGGCCCCAAAGGTCGGGCAGGCCTTCCCGGTGCCAGAAAATCGCCAAAGCCAAACCGTGCCAATGAAATCGCCACAAACCGCGCCAAGGGCTTGGGCCATCGCCCAGTATTCACATCGAGCATGGGCGAGGTGAGAACAGCGCGCGAAAACCAATTGCGCTTTTGCAAAGCGCGCAAGCCAACACAGCCGCCCATCGAATGGCCCAGCAGATAGAAAGGTGGCGGGCAATCAGGCAGCACATGGTGCTTCATGAAGCTTGCCAGATCATCATCGTAAAGCTTGAAGTCCGGCACATTGCTGCGAAACGCATCTTTCTGCAAACGTGGCGATCCGCCTTGCCCGCGGAAATCAAAACTGGCGGCGGAGAAACCCAGCGCATTCAGATCCCGAAACGTCTCGAAATACCGCTCCAGAAAATCGCCGCGTCCTTGTAGCACCACCACAGTGCCGCGCGCCTTGGCAATACGGCTCATGGCAAAGCGGAGCTTCAGGCCATCCGATGTCGGGAAATACCCCGACACGAGCCCTTGCGGCGGCTCGTTGCCGGGTGTGTGGATCAAACTCATGGAAGCAAAGCTAGACCATTCCCAAGCCTGGCCGCAAGCTTAGGGTTGCTTGCGGACTTCCGTGATCTCACCGGTGGCCGCACTCACCTGAACCCGGTAGGTCTTACCGTCACGCAAGGCGGAAAAATCAAACAATTTGCCCGCACAAGTCACCGGTTTCACATTGCCAAAGCCATAGCCCGCCACGATTTCTTCCGCCTTGGCGCAACTTACAGGGCCGGAAGGGGCTGCCGTCGAGGCGGTTTGGGTCTTGGGGCCCGCGTTGGCCGATGCAGGCGGCGTCTCGCGCTGGCGCGGCAAGGGTGGTGGGGCATAGCCATAATCAGGCTGCCGCCAAGGCTCGCGATAGCCTCTCGGCGGTGGCGCATAGGCATAGGGATATTCTGGTTCCGCATAGCTGTAATAGGCTTGCGACGGGTAAAAATAGCCCGGCGGAGGCGGGGGTATGTAATAAACCGGCGGTGGCGCATAGCCATAAACACCCGGATCATAAGGCCCCGGCCCGATATAGCGATAATAGCCATATTCCTGCGCCTGCACGGCTGCACCCGAAAGCGCCAACCCCGCCAAGGCCAAAAACACTCCGTTCCAAACGCGCATCCCAAGCACTCCCCTTGAGCAAAACCCGGTCCATCCACCCCAGCATGTTCTGCTTACCGCAATCTGGCTGAACGGCAGGGCAAAACTGTGTTCACCGGGCGTTCATCAACAGGCCATCGGGCCTTGAAAGCCAAGCGGCTGAAACTATCTGAGCAGGGCAGGTGCTTTTAAGGCCTGCGCGTTGATCCATCGCTTGCCTTGAGGAGGATGACCCATGTTTGACTTGACCCCCCTTTACCGTTCCACCATCGGCTTTGACCGTCTGGCGCGCATGCTGGATGATGTTTCGGGCTTCGATGTTCCAGCCTATCCGCCCTATAATATCGAACGGCTGGATGAGGATGAATACCGCATCACCATGGCGGTGGCGGGCTTTGCCCAAGACGATTTGGGCATCCATGTGAACGGCAATACGCTGATCATTTCCGGTAAGAAAACCACCGAAACTTCACAAGCCAGCACCAAGAGCCAGTTCCTGCATCAGGGCATTGCTTCACGCGCCTTCGAACGCCGTTTCCAGCTTGCCGACTTCGTGGAAGTGCGCGGTGCCGATTTGGAACACGGGCTGTTGCATGTGAAATTGAAACGCGAAGTGCCCGAAGCCATGAAACCGCGCTCGATTGAGATTCAGTCGAAGGGCAATGGCAATAGCACCAAGCAAAAGCCGCATGTGATTGAAGGCAACGCGGCTTAAGAATAGCGAAATGGAAAAGGACCCTCGGGTCGGGGCCCGAGGGTCCTTTTCTGATTTCGCTTATCTTCTCACGCCAAGCGCTTCGCCGCCGCGATGAGCGCATCGACATCGGCGTGCGTCGTGCGAAAACCCGTCACAAACCGCACAAAGATTTCACCTGCGCGCACATCATCCGTTCCTGGCCCATCCCCCGGCCAATCATAATAATGCGCCCCCGCCGCCAGCAACGCTTCGTGCAGCTTGACCGGCATGATGGGGAAAACTTCATTGGCCTGTGTGGGCAAGGGCAGCCGCACGCCCGGCACCTGCGCCATGCCTTCTGCCAGCCGCTTGGCCATCGCATTGGCCTGCGCTGCATTGCGTAGCCAAAGCCCATCCTTCAGATAAGCCTCCATCTGGGCGCCGAGATAACGGCCTTTCGACAAAAGCTGACCCGCCCGCTTGCGTTTGAATTTGAAATCCTGCGCGAGGGCTTCATCAAAAAACACGACCGCTTCCAGCATCACCGCCCCATTCTTGGTACCACCAAAGGAAAGCACATCCACCCCCGCTTTCCATGTGACATCCGCAGGCGAGCAGCCCAGTGATGCCACCGCATTGGCAAAGCGCGCGCCGTCCATATGGACTTTCAAGCCCCGCCCATGGGCGAAATCGCAAAGCGCCTTCACTTCCGCAGGCGCATAAACCGTGCCCAGTTCCGTGGCCTGTGTGAGCGAGAAAGCGCAGGGCTTTACTTCATGCTCACCACGCACAAACTGGTCGAGACGGGCCGACAATGTTTCCACCGTCAACTTCGCACCCGCACCCCCCATGCCAATGAGCTTGGCCCCGCCAGTGAACAATTCCGGCATGCCGCATTCATCGGTGTTGATATGGGCCTCGCGATGGCACAAAACCGCGCCATGCGGCGGCACCAGAGCCGACAGGGCCAGTGAATTGGCAGCCGAACCCGTGAGCACCAGAAAAGCCGTCACCGGCCGCCCAAAGACCGCCGAAAGGGCCTCCACCGCCCGGCCCGTCCACGGATCGGCCCCATAGGAATAGGTCGTCCCGTCATTGGCCGCCATCATGGCCGCCAAAATGGCCGGATCGGCCCCCTGCACATTGTCGCTAGCAAATTCCATCCCAAACCCCTCCGCTTTGCCCCAAACTACCCAAGGACGCGGCGGGTGCGAAACATAATTTCAAAAATGACAGAATGAGGCATGAGAACTTGCGCGAAACCAGAAAATCTGGCAGAAAACAAAAAAGGACAGGATGGCTGTCCTTTTAGGGAAGATGCCTCGCCAATGACCCGGTTGAATGCCAATCTGGATCTGACCCCGGCCACCAAGCCGGCGGCGACACTTGCCCAAACCAACCCGGCCCTCTCAAAACGAAAATAAGGGGCTCGGGTTGACCGAGCCTGACGCATGAAATGGGTCTGCCGCCACTGGCAGTCTCCAAGGAAAGAACGCTTGATCGTGCTGCATTGAAATAAGGATCGAAGGCCATGACTTCCAGGCTCCCGCACAACACCACCCCCTTCGCACCCGAAGGCATGCCTGTTGCCCATGGTCTGTATGATCCCAAAAACGAGCATGACGCCTGCGGTGTTGGCTTCATCGCCTCCATCCGCAATGAAGCGACCCACAAGATTATCTCCGACGGCCTGTTGATCCTGAAAAACCTAGAGCATCGCGGTGCCGTGGGTGCTGACCCCAAGGCCGGCGATGGTGCCGGCATCATGATCCAGATTCCGCACGGCTTTTTCGCCGAGGAAGCCAAGCGGCTAGGCTTTGGCCTGCCGCAACCCGGCCATTATGGCGCAGGCTTTCTTTTCATGCCGCGCGAGCCTGCCATTCGCGCCGAGATCGAACGCATCTGGTGGGAAACGACCCGCGAAGAAGGCCTAAAAATTCTGGGCTGGCGCGATGTGCCCGTGGATGATGCTGTGCTGGGCTATTCGGTGAAGAAAACCGAGCCCTTCTCGCGTCAGGTCTTCATTGGCAAAGGCCCCACCATCAAGGATGAAGCGCATTTCGAGCGCAAGCTGTTTGTCTGCCGCAAGGTGGTTTCCAACCGAGTGCTGGAAGTGTTGGGCCCATCCGCCCGCGCTTATTACCCCGTTTCGGTTTCCACCCGCACCATGGTTTATAAAGGCCTCGTGCTGGGCGAAAACCTTGGCGCTTATTACACCGAGCTTTCGGATGCGCGCGTCACCTCGGCCTTGGCACTGGTGCATCAGCGTTTCTCCACCAACACCTTCCCGGCTTGGCCGCTGGCGCATCCTTATCGCTTCATCTGCCACAATGGCGAAATCAACACGCTGCGCGGCAATTATAACTGGATGGCCGCGCGCCAAGCCAACATGACCTCGGCTGTGTTGGGCGGGGACTTGGAAAAGCTCTGGCCCATTTCCTATGAAGGCCAGTCCGACTCCGCCTGTTTCGACAACGCGCTCGAACTTCTGTTCATGGGCGGCTATTCCATGCCGCATGCCATGATGATGCTGATCCCAGAAGCCTGGGCGGGCAATCCCTTGATGGATGAAGACCGCCGCGCCTTTTATGAATATCACGCAGCCCTCATGGAACCATGGGATGGCCCTGCTGCCATGGCCTTCACCGATGGCCGCATGATTGGTGCCACACTCGACCGCAACGGCCTGCGCCCCGCGCGCTATTGCGTGACCAAGGACGGCTTAGTGCTGCTGGCTTCCGAAATGGGCGTGCTGAACATTCCCGAACAAGACATCGTGCAGAAATGGCGCTTGCAGCCGGGCAAGATGCTGCTCATTGATTTGCAAGCTGGCCGCATTGTTTCAGATGAAGAACTCAAGCGCGATCTGGCGTTGAAGCACCCTTACAAGGACTGGCTAAAGCGCACACAATTGACGCTGAAGGATTTGGCGCAAAGCAAAGCAAAGCCCCGCTCGCGCATCCCCGTGCCTCTACTCGACCGCCAGCAGGCCTTTGGCTACACGCAGGAAGACTTGAAGCTGCTGATGGCACCCATGGCCCAGACGGGCCAAGAAGCCGTGGGCTCGATGGGCAATGATACGCCACTTTCAGCATTGTCCTCCCGCCCCAAGCTGCTCGACACCTATTTCAAACAGAACTTCGCACAGGTGACGAACCCGCCGATTGACCCTATCCGTGAGGAACTGGTTATGTCGCTCGTCTCTTTCATCGGCCCGCGCCCGAACTTGCTGGATCTGAAAGGCACCTCCACGCAAATGCGGTTGGAAGTAGCCCAGCCCATTCTCACCAATGAAGAACTTGAACGCATCCGCACCATCGGCATCGTGAAGGAAAACCCCTTCCGCGCGGTGACGATTGATGTGACCTATGATGTGGCAAATGGCCCGGCTTATATGGAAGCCGCCTTAGAGGCCGTGTGTGCAGGTGCTGAACGCGCGGTGCGCGATGGCTATAACATCATCATCCTGTCAGATCGCGCCGTATCGGGCGAGCGCGTGGCAATCCCCTCCATCCTTGCCACCTCCGCCACGCATCATCATTTGATCCGCAAGGGCCTTCGCACCTCCGTGGGCCTTGTGGTTGAATCCGGTGAACCGCGCGAAGTGCATCAGTTCTGCATGCTGGCAGGCTATGGTGCCGAAGCCATCAACCCCTATCTGGCTTTTGAAACGCTGGAAGATGTGCTGGGCCAGATTGATGAAAAGATTTCCCGCGAAGAAGCCTTCAAGCGTTATGTGAAAGCGGTTTCCAAGGGCATTCTGAAGGTCATGTCCAAAATGGGCATTTCGACCTATCAATCTTACTGCGGCGCCCAGATTTTCGATGCGGTGGGCCTCAAATCTGATTTCGTGCAGCGTTATTTCACCGGCACCTCCACCACCATCGAAGGCGTGGGCTTGCAGGAAATTGCCACCGAAGCCTTCCGCCGCCATGAGGATGCTTTCGGCACCAACCCCGTTTTTGCCACCATGCTGGATGTGGGTGGCGAATATGGCTACCGCACGCGCGGCGAAGCCCATGTATGGACACCCGACGCCGTGGCCGATTTGCAGCACGCCGTTCGCACCGAGAACCCAGAAAAATACAACGCCTATGCCGCGCATATCAACGATCAATCCGAACAGTTGATGACCCCGCGCGGGCTTTTCCGCATCAAGTCAGCTGAAGACATGGGCCGGAAGCCCATCGACATTTCCAAGGTGGAACCCGCGCGCGATCTGGTGAAGCGTTTTGCAACAGGTGCCATGTCCTTTGGCTCCATCTCACGCGAGGCCCACACCACACTGGCTATCGCCATGAACCGCATCGGCGCGCGCTCCAACACGGGCGAAGGCGGCGAGGAGTCCGACCGCTTCAAGCCGCTGCCCAATGGCGACAGCATGCGCTCGGCCATCAAGCAGGTGGCCTCAGGCCGCTTTGGTGTAACAACCGAATATCTGGTCAACGCCGATCAAATCCAAATCAAGATCGCGCAAGGGGCAAAGCCCGGCGAAGGCGGCCAGCTCCCCGGCCACAAGGTGGATGCTTCCATCGCCAAGGTGCGCCATTCCACCCCCGGAGTTGGCCTCATCTCACCGCCACCGCATCACGATATTTACTGCATCGAGGATCTGGCACAGCTCATCTATGATCTGAAGAACACGAACCCGCAGGCCGATGTGTCCGTCAAGCTCGTCTCCGAAGTAGGCGTGGGCACGGTGGCAGCTGGTGTTGCCAAGGCGCGCGCTGATCATATCACGATTTCCGGTTATGAAGGCGGCACGGGTGCCTCTCCGCTCACCTCGATCAAGCATGCCGGTAGCCCTTGGGAAATCGGTCTTGCTGAAACCCAGCAAACGCTGGTTGCCAATGGCTTGCGTGATCGCATCGCCTTGCAAGTGGATGGTGGCTTACGCACAGGCCGTGATGTCGTGATCGCCGCATTGCTGGGTGCTGATGAAATGGGCTTCTCCACCGCCCCGCTCATCGCAGCAGGCTGCATCATGATGCGTAAGTGCCATCTCAACACCTGCCCTGTAGGTGTGGCGACGCAAGACCCCGTGCTGAGAAAGCGTTTCAAGGGCTTGCCCGAACATGTCATCAACTATTTCTTCTTCGTTGCCGAAGAAGTACGCGCCCTCATGGCCGCGATGGGCATTGCCAAGTTCGAAAACCTGATTGGTGAAATCGCTTGGCTTGACCAACAAAAAGCTCACAGTCACTGGAAGGCGCAAGGGCTGGATTTCACCAAGCTTTTCGCCAAGCCCGAAAACTGGGGCGAAGGGGCCATCCGCCACACCACCCGCCAGAACCACCATCTGGAAAAGGTGCTCGACCGCACGCTCATCGAAACAGCAGCCCCGGCACTCGATCATAAGACGCCCGTGAAAATCGAACTGCCGGTTCGCAATTTCAACCGCTCGGTGGGTGCCATGCTGTCAGGCGAAGTTGCCCGCCGCTACGGCCATGCGGGCCTACCCGATGACACCATCGCGGTAACGCTTAACGGCATTTCAGGCCAAAGCTTCGGCGCGTTCCTGGCCCATGGCGTGACCCTCGATCTCATCGGGGAAGCCAATGACTATGTCGGCAAAGGCTTGTCGGGTGGCCGCATCGTTGTGCGGCCTGACCCCAAATCCAGCATCGTGCCGGAAAAGTCCATCATCGTGGGAAACACTGTGCTTTACGGTGCCATTACCGGTGAAGTCTATTTCCACGGCGTTGCCGGTGAACGCTTTGCGGTACGTAATTCCGGTGCCTTGGCCGTTGTCGAAGGTGTTGGCGACCATGGCTGCGAATATATGACCGGCGGCGTTGTCGTCGTCATCGGCGAAACCGGCCGCAACTTTGCCGCTGGCATGTCCGGTGGTGTGGCTTACGTTCTGGATGAAGCGGGCGATTTCGAAAGCCGCTGCAATCTCGCCATGGTCGATTTGGCCCCCATTCCAGCCGAAGATGAAACCATCGAACGCCTGCACCATCATGGCGGCGACTTGGAATCGCACGGCCTTGTCGATGTGACCGCCGATATGACCCGCCATGATGCTGCGCGCATTTGGGAAATGGTGGTGCGTCATCACAAATACACCGGCTCCAAACGCGCCAAGACCATCATCGACAATTGGGCAAGCTACTTGCCGAAATTCGTGAAGGTGATGCCGCTCGAATATCGCCGCGCGCTGGAAGAAATGGAAAAAGCGCAAAGCACCAGCGATGGCATGACCATCGGCATGAAGAAGGGAGCTTGAGACATGGGCAAGATTACCGGCTTCCTCGAAATTGATCGGCAGGAGCAAACCTATGCGCCCGCCGCCGACCGTGTGCGCCATTACAAGGAATTCACCATTCCACTGGATGAACGCGACACCCAACGCCAAGCCGCGCGCTGCATGGATTGTGGCGTGCCCTATTGCCACACGGGCTGCCCGGTGAATAACCAGATCCCGGATTGGAATGATCTCATCTATCAGGGCAACTGGCAGGAAGCTGCAGCCAACCTGCACTCCACCAACAACTTCCCCGAATTCACAGGCCGCATCTGCCCTGCCCCCTGCGAGGAAGCCTGCACGCTGAATTTGGAAAACGTGCCCGTCACCATCAAATCCATCGAAGGTGCCATTGCTGATCGCGCGTGGAATGAAGGGTGGATCACGCCGCAAATTCCAGAAGAAAAGACCGGCAAAAAAGTCGCCATTGTCGGCTCCGGCCCGGCAGGCCTTGCGGCCGCCCAGCAGCTTGCCCGCGTGGGCCATGATGTGCATGTGTTCGAGCGTGAACCCAAAGCCGGTGGCCTACTGCGTTACGGCATTCCTGATTTCAAAATGGAAAAGCAAAGCATCGATCGGCGCGTGGCGCAGATGCAAGCCGAGGGCGTGAGCTTCCATTATGGCGTGGAAATTGGCGTGGGCCGTCCCTTCCGCTCGCTCACCGACAATTATGATGCCGTCCTCATCGCGGCAGGCGCCGAAAAGCCGCGCGACCCAGAACTTCCCGGCACCGATACGCAAGGCTGCGAACTCGCCATGCCCTTCCTCACCCAGCAAAATCGCCGTGTGGGCGGGGAAGATGTCAGTGCGGAACGCCAAATCCTGGCGACCGGCAAGCATGTGGTGGTGGTGGGTGGTGGTGATACGGCATCCGATTGCGTGGGAACCAGCTTCCGGCAGGGTGCGCTTTCCGTCACCCAGCTCGACATCCGCCCCGTACCGCCACAAATGGAAGACAAGCTCACCGTCTGGCCCTATTGGCCCACAAAATTCCGCACCTCATCTTCGCAAGCCGAAGGGGCAAACCGCGAATTTGCCTGCGCCACTTTGGGCGTTGTGAGCCAAATGGGTAAAGTCACTGGCGTGCGCTGCGCGCGTGTGGATGAAAAGCGCGTCCCCATCGCAGGCACGGAATTCATCCTCAAGGCCGATCTCGTCCTCATCGCCATCGGCTTTGCCGGACCCAAGGAAGAAGGCCTTCTCTCAGAGCTTCAGGTAGAGCGCGACAAGCGCCGCAATGTGAAGGCCAATGAGCAGGATTATCTGACGAGCAGCCCAAAAGTGTTTGCTGCAGGCGACATCCGTCGCGGCCAATCACTTGTCGTCTGGGCCATCCGCGAAGGCCGTCAAGCGGCTCGTTCGATTGACGAATTCCTCATGGGTGAGACATCGCTGCCGCGCTGAAATCATCCACACGACCGGGCTTGGGTGCAGGCCACTGGCCTTTCATAAAAAGGGCTTCAGCCGAACTGCCGGTGGCGGTTGATTCAATCAATCGCTCAACAAGCACACGCCCCGTCACCACATTGCCTTCTGCATCCGCAATCAGCGTGGATGGTGGGCGATAGGCAGGCCGCATGACATTCTCCACACCATCGGTGGGCGAGACAAGCTGGCCGAACAATGGGCTTGCAGGCGCATCGGCCTGCGGCCCATCCGGTGAAAGGCCAGCAGCTTCCGCACTGCCGAAAGCCGCACCGATATCAGCCCGGATAGCTGCCAACAGAGCTTGCGCCAGCTTGTCAGAGCCTTTCGCAGTCAGGCTGATACCATCCCCGCCCTGGAAGGATTTAGCATCGGCCCCAAATACCGCGCGCATATCCAAGAACTTCACCCCCGCCGCCTCTACCCGCGCCTTCTGCACATCACGGATGAGGCTCATATTGGCATCCAGCTTCTTTGCACCAAGTGGCGGCAACCCCAGCCAATAAACCGCAGCCCCCTTGGCTTTCAGAATACCGACGAGCTCGTCTACCCGCGCGCCATAGGCGGCCTTCCATTCTTCATTGCCAAAAGCAACGCCACTTTCGCCAGCGCGCAGTGGCTGGCTGTCATTCAGCCCCAACATGATCACGGCAATATCAATGCCATTGCTTTCCTGAATCTTCGGCAAGGCTTGCGCCCAATCATGAATATCCGGCCGCGCAAGACCCGATTCCTCCTTGGTGCGCCCATCAACCTTGATGAGAGCATCCTGCTCAACCGCTACCTTCAATCTGGCAAGCACACCGCTCGCCAAGCCATCGCCGAACATGAAGATTTGATAGCTGTCGCGCGGTGCCCCCAGATAGCTGCCTTGCGGCATGGCACTTTGCGCAGCCTCAGGGGCCACGGTTTCGGTGGCAGCAACCGGAAGCGTCCACAACATCAGCAATGTGCAAACAATCCGAAACCGCATGAAACATCAATCCCGCAAAGCCGCCAGAAGCTTGCGCCCCGGAAAACCATCCACCTTCAACCCGCGCGCCTTCTGGAATGCAATGATCGCCTCATAGGTGCGCGCGCCAAACCGCCCATCCGTGCCGCCCGTCTCAAAGCCCTTCGCAATGAGCCGCTTTTGCAATTCAACCCGCTCAGCAAAGCCAAGCTCGGCCACAGGCTCGCGCCATTCACCCTGAAAAGGCGCACCCCCCATGATCCGATCCCCCAGATGGCCCACCGCCACCGAATAGGAATGGGATTGGTTATAGGCCATGATGGCCATGAAATTCGCAGTGACGATAAAGGCCGGGCCATCCAGCCCCTGCGGCAACATCACAAAGCCCCTGGCTGAAGGGGCAGGAAGTTTGCCACCCTTGGCAGGCTGGATGCCGAGCTTGCCCCATTGCGCCATCGTCTTCCAAGTCTTGCGCCCGATAAGCCCGCGATCAAAACCAGAAGGCAGAACCACTTCAAGCCCCCAGGGCTGGGCGTCATTCCATCCGGCTTGTTTCAGATAATTGGCGGTAGAAGCCAGGGCATCGGCATGATTGCCCCAAATGTCGCGCCTGCCATCGCCATCCCAATCCACTGCGGACGCCAGATAGCTCGTGGGGATGAATTGCGTATGCCCCATGGCACCCGCCCATGAGCCGTTGAAACGGGCCGGTGAAATGGCACCTGTCTTCAGCACGCGAAAGGCGGCGGCAAGCTGCGCGCGCCCATAATCCTTGCGCCGCCCCGTATAGGCCAGCGTCGCCAGCGAGCGGATGACCTTCATCGAGCCGATATCGGCACCGAAATTGCTCTCCATGCCCCAAATAGCCAAAAGGATGCGGCGATCAACCCCATAACGCGCCTCAATGGCAGCCAGCAGCTTGGCTTGCGAGGCCAGATATTTGCGCCCATTGGCAATGCGGGCATCGGTGATGGCCTTGCCGAGATATTGCGCCGTGGTGGAGGTGAATTCCGGTTGCGTCTTCATCATTTCCAGAACGCGGCCATCCGGCTCTGTAATCCCGGCAATGGCCTGCTTGAATTGGCTTTGCGAAAGCCCAGCACGCTCAGCCATCTGCCAACCGGTGCTGTTGAGAAACGCCATAAACTTCGCATCCGCCGCTGGGGCAGGCACGGCAAGCAGAAAAAGGCCAAAGATGGCAGCAGCAAAACGCATCATCATCTGGCAACTCATCCGGTACTGTTGCGCGCAGAAAGCTTGGCTTCCCATGCCAAAGCCGAAGCCACAATGCCATCCAGATCATCGCGCGTTGGTTTCCAGCCCAGCACTTGGCGCGCACGCTCGCCCACCGCAACAATAGAGGCTGGATCCCCCGCCCGACGCGGCGCATCCTTCACATTGACCTTCTTGCCTGATGCCCGCTCCACCGCCGCAATCACTTCCAGCACCGAAAACCCGCGCCCATAGCCGCAATTGAAAATGCCGCTCTCGCCACCGGCGCGCAAATAATCAAGAGCTGCCGCATGGGCATCCACCAGATCGGTCACATGGATGTAATCGCGGACGCAAGTGCCGTCGGGCGTGGGGTAATCGCGGCCAAAAATCTCCATGAACTTACGCTGGCCCAACACCGTCTGCGATGCCGCTTTGATAAGATGCGTGGCGCGCGGGGTCGATTGCCCACTGCGCCCTTGCGGGTCCGCCCCCGCCACGTTGAAATAACGCAGCACGGCATAATTCAAGCCATAAGCGGCCGCACTGTCGCGCAGCATCCACTCCGTCATCAGCTTGGAAGCGCCATAGGGCGACATGGGATTGGGTGTCGCATTCTCACCCACAGGCACGATTTCGGGGTTGCCATAAACGGCTGCGGTGGAAGAGAAAATGAAGCGCGGCACTTTGTGGCGCACAGCCGCTGCCATCAGGCTACGGGATTTAACCGTATTGTTGAGGTAATATCCCAGCGGATCAGCAACCGAATCTGGCACCACAATGGAGCCTGCAAAATGGATAATGGCATCAAAACCACCCGCCCCCAGAATCTCATCCAGCAGCGCCTCATCCCCTATGTCGCCTTTGACGAAGTTGACCGCGCCCGGCAGCACCCACCAGACCCCGGTGGACAAATTATCGAGCACGGTCACATCCTCACCCCGGTCCAGGAGCGCCAACACCATATGGCTACCGATATAACCCGCCCCGCCTGTCACCAGAACCGCCATAAATCCTCCGCCTTTGAGTTAACGATGGGTCAACCTGATATTGCTAGCCCATCTTTACTGGTTAAGGCAGAACATAGGCCAAACTCTGGCTGGGAGACTAGGTAGAACAATGAAACGTCCAATCCGCAAAGCTGTTTTCCCCGTAGCCGGCCTCGGCACCCGCTTTTTGCCCGCCACCAAGGCAATCCCCAAGGAAATGCTGACCATTGTAGACCGCCCGGTCATCCAGCTTGCCGTCGATGAGGCGCGCGAAGCGGGCATTGAGCATTTCATCTTCGTGACGGGCCGCAACAAGGGCACGATCGAGGATCATTTCGACAAACAATATGAGCTGGAAGACACGCTGCGCCGCCGTGGCAAGCTGAAGGAACTGGAAGCCCTGACAAGGGAACTGCCCCAAGCCGGCCAGACGAGCTTCACCCGCCAGCAGGAACCGCTGGGGCTGGGCCATGCCGTTTGGTGCGCGCGCGAGCTTGTCGGCAACGAGCCCTTCGCCCTGCTCTTGCCCGATATGTTCATCCACGCAACACCCGGTTGCCTCAAACAGATGATGGAAGTCTACCAAGAAACCCAGTCCAACATCATCGCGGTGGAAGAAGTGCCGTGGGAGGATGTTCACCGCTATGGCGTTGTCGCCAAGGGGGCGCAAATGGGCAACGCCTTCGAGATCACCGGCATGGTGGAAAAGCCCAAGCGCGAAGCCGCCCCTTCGAACCTCATCATCTCGGGCCGCTATATTCTGCAGCCAGAAATCTTCCCCGAAATCGCCGCCCAAGAACCCGGTGCCGGTGGCGAAATCCAACTCACCGACGCCATGATCCGCCTCATGGGCTCAAAGCCGTTCCACGGCCTCAAATTCCAAGGCCAAACCTATGACTGCGGCGACAAATTGGGCTTCCTCGCTGCCAATGTGGCCTCAGGGCTGGCGCATCCGGAATTAGGCGCAAAGTTCAGGCAGTTGCTGGACGGCATGTTGAAGGGTTAGCTTCTATCGCGCCTGCGCGGGAATGGCATTTATTTTTGTGTCACTCCCGCGAAAGCGGGAATCCGGCTTCTGAGGGCTTCACCACCAACCGCGCCCCATCCGCCCCCGTCACTTCCACCCACGCACCCGCATCCAGATCCGGCCCGACAATCTCCCAGCGCGTATCATCAATGATGATCGCGCCCAGCCCATCGCGGATCGGCTCATGCAATTTGTAACGCCTGCCCACATGGGCAAGCTGGCGTTGGTTGAGGACAGGCACCTCATCAACCACCCGCCGCTTCAACCACACCCGCCCCGCCAACGCAAAAGCCACCGCGAAAGCACCGAAGATCACAAGCTCCACGGCCAAATGCATCGGCACAAAATGGTGCAGAATAGCCACCGCCGCTGCGGCAATGCCAAACCACACCAATAAAACCCCCGGCAAAACAAGCTCAGCGATCAACAGCAAGCCTGCCGCAATCCACCAGCCCCAATCGCCAAGGATCATCATGTCGTGCTGCGCCCCGTTGTCGGAACGCTGGTGCTGCGCTTAGGCGCTGTAACGGCAGCGGTCTTTTCATCTCTAAAAGCTGCCCGTGCAATCTCGGCAATGCCGCCAATGGAACCCATGAGTGACGACGCCTCCAGTGGCATCATCAGCACTTTCTGGTTCGGCGCACTGGCAATAGCTTCCAGCGCCTTCACATAATTATTGGCGACGAAATAGTTGATCGCCTGAATATCGCCCAAAGCAATCGCCTCACTCACCATGCGGGTTGCAACAGCTTCGGCTTCAGCTGCACGCTCACGCGCTTCAGCATCCCGGAAGGCGCTTTCACGGCGGCCTTCCGCGGCCAGAACCGCTGACTGCTTCAAGCCTTCCGCCTTCAAAATCTCCGCCTGCCGCAAGCCTTCGGCTTCCAGAATGGCCGCGCGCTTGTCACGCTCGGCCTTCATCTGGCGGCCCATGCTCTCCACCAGATCGCGCGGCGGATTGATGTCCTTGATCTCAATGCGCGTCATCTTCACCCCCCAAGGGGCAGCAGCCTGATCGACAACCGCCAGCAAGCGGTGATTGATCTCATCACGCTGCGACAACAGATTATCCAGATCCATCGAGCCCATCACCGTGCGGATATTCGTCATGGTGAGGTTGAGAATGGCATTCTCCAGATTATTCACCTCATAAGCAGCCCTGGCCGCATCCAGCAGCTGATAGAACGCCACGCCATCCACCGTCACCATCGCGTTATCGCGCGTGATAACCTCTTGGCTCGGCACCTGTAACACCTGCTCCATCATGTTGAGCTTGGAGCCGATCTGGTCGATGAACGGCACGATGATGCCCAGTCCGGGATGCAGGGTTCGCACATATTTGCCGAAGCGTTCCACGGTCAGATTATAGCCCTGCGGCACAATACGCACCGCACGCACAAGCCCAAACGCCAGCACGGCGAACAACACGAGGGAAAATACGCTGAAACCTTCAAGCTCTAGCATGGCAATCTCCAAAGATTTTTCAATTGGCAAGCACGTTCAAGGCCAGAAAGGTCAGATCCACCCCTGTAGTTCTTCCTCACAAAGCTTCGCCAGCATGGCAACCGATATGTCGGAATCATTCAAGCAAGGCACAACGGAGAACTTTTCTCCGCCATTTTCCTCGAAAGTTTCCTTTAGGCCAATGCCCAATTCCTCCAGCGTTTCCACGCAGTCAGATGAAAAGCCCGGTGCCATCATGACAATTTTTTTGATGCCCTGCCCCGGCAATGCCTCAATCGTGTCCTGGGCATAAGGCTTCAGCCATTCTTCCGTGCCAAAGCGCGATTGGAAAACAACCTTCATCTGCCCCGGCTTCAACCCGGCCTTTTGCGCCATCAAGCGGGCCGTCTTGAAGCAATGGCAGTGATAGGGATCGCCTTCCATCAGATACCGCTTCGGCAAGCCGTGGAACGAAGCCAAAATCAAATCCGGTTTCCATTTCAGCGTCTTCAAATGCGCCTTCAGGCTTGCCGCCAACGCATCAATATGCGCCGGATGGTCGGCATAGGGCGGCAATGTACGCAAAGCAGGCTGCCAGCGCATTTTCATCATATGCTCGAAAGTCTTGTCGAGAACCGTCGCCGTCGTGGTGGCGGAATATTGCGGATAAAGTGGCGCAATCAAAATGCGCTCGCAGCCCTGGTCTTTCAACGCCTGAAAGCGCTCGGCGATAGATGGAAAGCCATAGCGCATGGCCCAATCCACAATCACATTGGGGTATTTCTGAAACGCCTTCGCCACGCCCTCGGCTTGCCCGCGCGTTATCGTTTTCAGCGGGCTTTCATTGCGCTCTTTATTCCAGATTTGCTCATAGGCATGCCCGCTCTTGCGCGGGCGGGTGGTCAGAATGATGCCGTTCAAAAGCGGCCACCACAAAAGCCGGTTGATGTCGATGACGCGCCGATCGGAAAGGAACTCCTTCAGATAGCGCCGCATGGACCAATAATCAGTGGCCTCCGGCGTGCCGAGATTGATGAGCAGCACGCCCACTTTGCCTGTCTTTACAACAGGATGATCCTTGGGAAGCGCCATGGCGGGCCGCTTGGTCAGCATTGTCATACCCTTCGTCAATTCGCGTCACTTTCTTAACCGGGAATGAACGGCTTTTCCGCAATTTAAGCGATACCAACCGAAAGGACAGCCCCCGCGTGCGGACAAACCTTAACATGCCTTTACCTCGGGTTCTACGCTCCAGCCCCTTGATGGATCTCGGTCTTTTGGCCGCAGTGGGCGTGGCGGCCGGGGCATTTTGGGAAGGTCCGGGGGTGGTGGTGGCCCTTCTGGCCGGCAGCATCACCATTCCCCGGCTGGCGCGCACCCAGCAAAAGCAAATCCGCCGCTGCAAAACCTTGCGCCGCCTCATCTTGCAGCGCCGCTCCATGCCGAGGGCTCACACCAATGCTCATTTGGCCGAGGAGCTGAAAACGCCCATCAACGCCATTATTAGCTTTTCAGCCCTTTTGATGGATGACCGCCATGACCCGCGAAAGCCCGCGCAAGGCGAATATGTTCAGGCCATTCATGCCGCCAGCCGCCAGCTCAAAATGCAGCTGGACGCCATGCTCGAACTCGAACGTATTCAGGATGGCAGCCTCATTCTCCAGGAAAGAGACGCCGACCCGGTAGAGCTTGCCCATGTCGCTTTGCGCCTGTGCCAGCCAGAGGCCCGCGCAGCAGGCGTTCTGGTTAGCTTTGCGGCCGGGCGCGACAGCGTGGAAATTCAGGGCGACATTCCACGGCTGCAACAAATCCTCACAAACCTGATCCAGACCGCCATCGCCGCAGCCCCCATGCCCAGCACCGTGCGGGTGAGCTTTATCGACGCGCCCCAAGATGGGCTCTCCTTTCAGGTGGAGACAGGCACCCAGAAGGTCTTTCCGGCCAATATCAGCATGAAACACGCCGCAGCACTTGCCGAACTTCATGGCGGCACACTCGACCTTGCGCCGGGCTTGGCCCGCGTCACCCTGCCTGCAGCCCGCGTCAAACGCGGGTGAAGCTTGCAAGCCAAGGCCGGTTGGGGCTAGCTTCAAATCCATGAGTCAGCGTTACAAACCGCCTCACCTTGCCTTTGTTGGTGCCGCCCATGTGGAAGGCCCAAAAGGCTGCCAAGCCGTGCTTTTCGGTGCCCCGCACGGCACGCCCTATCCCCTCATCAACAACCGCGTGCATGAGGATACCCCCCAAGCCCTGCGTGCTGCTCTGGCCGAGGATGCCCACTGGAAAAACCATTGGGATTTTGATTTGGGCGGAACGCTCGACGGCGGGCGTGATTTCCGCTTCGGCGATTTGGGGGATATCCGCACCCTGCCCGATGACGGTCCCGGCAACCGCAATCTCATTGGCCAAACCACGACAGAAATTCTCGATGCCGGTGCCGTGCCCATCATGATCGGCGGCGATGACAGCACACCCATTCCCTTCATCGCAGCCTTCAGCAAACACGGCCCCCTCACCATCCTGCAGATCGACGCGCATATTGATTGGCGCGAGGAACGCCGGGGGGAACGCTATGGTTTCTCCAGCACCATGCGACGGGCTTCCGAAATGGGCCATGTGCAGACCATCATCCATGCAGGCACCCGCGCGCTTGGCAGTGCCCGCGAAGCTGATGTCATGGCGGCGCGCAATTGGGGTGCCCACATCATCACCGCCCGCCAAATCCTGGCCGAGGGCGTTGCACCCGTTCTGAACCTCATCCCCCAGGGTGCCA
>CAJBCQ010000086.1 GCA_903951595.1 uncultured Hyphomicrobiales bacterium
TGCAGGCTATGTTGAGCGCGGCGGTGCCGTGCTTGTCGCATCCGGCCCTGATTATGCTTCCCCGTTTGGCCTCTACGACACGCCTCTGGGCAGCGTTTTGCCCGCCCGTCCCACCGGTGCGGTGACCGAACAAGCCTTCAAACCGGAAATCACCCAGATCGGCCGCCGCCACCCCGTCACCCATCTATTGCCCGGATCCGAAACCACCCCACCAAGCTGGGGCCGTTGGTTCCGCGTGGCCGATGTCGCAAGCGATACCGAGGGTGAAACGGTAATGTCAGCTGCGGCAGCGCGGCCTTTGCTGTTGCTGTCGCGCAAAGGGGAAGGGCGCGTGGCGCTGATGCTTTCGGATCACGTTTGGCTGTGGGCGCGCGGCTTTGAAGGCGGCGGCCCACAAGCTGAATTGCTGCGCCGTCTGGCGCATTGGCTGATGAAGGAACCAGAGCTGGAGGAAGAAGCCCTCATCGCCACGCAGGAAGGTGCCAACCTGCTCATCACACGCCGCACGCTGGCGGCATCGGCAAATGCCGTCACCCTCACTTCACCTTCGGGCAAAGCCGAAAAGCTGAACTTGAGCGAAACCGAACCGGGCCGCTGGATGGCGCGCATTGCCGCTTCCGAACCCGGCATCTGGCGGCTCACCGATGGCAAGCTTTCCAGCCTTGCCGCTGTCGGCAATATCGACAGCCGCGAAATGCGCGAAATCGCAGGCACGGACGAAAAGCTCAAACCCGTGGTCAAAGCAACCGGCGGCAGCATCATCTGGCTTTCCGAAACGGATGTGCCACGGTTGGAAAAAACCGCCAAAGGCCGCCGCATGGCTGGCAATGGTTGGCTCGGCTTGCAATCGAATGAAGCCTATCGCCTCACCGCCATTCGTGAATGGCCCCTGCTGGCAGGCTTTGCAGGGCTTGGCCTGCTGCTCGGCCTTGCCAGCCTCATCTGGCGGCGCGAAGGCCGCTAAATCACCCGATGCGGCGGCAGGATGAGCCCTTGGGCATGAGCCAGCGTTCCGGGCTTTAATTCCAGCGCCAACAAGCGGCGCAGATCAACCGGCCCCGGCATCATCATCTGGCCTTCCGGCACCGGTTGAAAACCCACCCGCGCATAATAGGGCGCATCACCCACAAGGATCACAAGCCCATGCCCCAGCACGCGGGCAGCAGCAAGCCCGTGCTTCATCAGCGCCAACCCGATCCCTTGGTTTTGATGCCCCGGATGCACCGCAAGCGGCCCCAACAGCAAGGCCGCAACCCGGTCACCGCCGATGCGTAAATGCCAAAAGCTGATAGCCCCCACCAGCACACCCGCCGCATCGCGCGCCACAAAGGATAAGCCCTCCGCGGCTTCTTCGCGCTCGCGCAGACGGTAAGAAGTTTTCACCCGCCGCCCGATGCCAAAGCTCGCATCCAGCATGGCTTCAATGGCAGCCGCATCACCCGGCTTCTGGGGTTCGATAACAAAGGAGGTCATGATCGTTTCACTTCACGAGAGGGACGCATGGCCCGCCCGCAAAAACACGAACGGCCGCTCAGCCTGCCAAAACGGCAGAAACCCGGGCTCGTCGTCGCGAGATTATGGTGCAGATAGCGATCATGGCTTGAGCCATTACAACAACACCCAGCCGGATACAAGACTTGCGCCCCAGCAATCATCATCTTAAAGTTGTGATTGTGGCAGGCATATCCGGAAAATTGACCATGCACATTGCAAAGGGATTGACGCGCCGATCCATTTTGCCCATCTTGTGCAAAGTTGCTCCCCGCCGGACATGCCGCAAGGCCCCGGCGGGGTTATTTTTATGAGCCTGCCCCCAGCCGAGCCCCGGGCTGTTGCTTTCATCGACGGTCAAAACCTTTTCCGCCACGCCAAAGATGCTTTCGGCCACCACCATCCGAATTTCGACCCCGTCAAACTGTTCAACGCCATTTGCGCTCAACAAAACTGGAAGCCGCTTGGCATCCGATTTTACACGGGCACGCCCAGCGAGGCGGAAGATCCCAAATGGCATGCCTATTGGTCCAACCGCCTTTTGGCGATGCGCCGCGCCGGCATTTGCGTCACCACTCGCTTGCTCAAATATAGAAAACAGGAAGTTCTGCTGCCTGATGGTTCCAAGCAGATTGTGACCGCCGCGCAGGAAAAAGGAATTGACGTAAGACTGGCACTGGATGTGGTGCGCCTTGCCATCGAGAAACAATATGATGTCGCTGTGCTTTTCAGCCAGGATCAGGACTTGGCCGAAGTCGTCACAGACGTAAAGCAAATCGCCAAACTCCAGGCGCGCTGGATCAAGATTGCCTGCGCTTATCCGGTGGCAAACCAACCGGCGGTCAGCCGAGGGATCAACAATACGGACTGGCTACCCATGGGTCAGGCTTTCTATAACGCTTGCTTGGATTTGCGAGATTATCGCCCCAAAAAAATCCGCACATGGCCTTTGCACAGGCTCCTCCAAATGTTCCATCAACTGCCCGCAAGGCGAGTCTCCAGACCCGTTCGGCAGTTGCCAGCCTGATGCACTGGCGCGTTGATCTCTTGACTTTATTCCCATAATACTCTAGGAACAAAATCACTTACCCGAAGGGGGAGGCGGTTGCGCAACCGCAGGCCGCGAGGGTGAGGGGCAGTTTTCCAATCGATTGCCCGCGGAGCGTTCCAAAGCTCAAAAGACACATAGAGAAACGACCCGGAAGGCTCCGCTCTCCCCCGACTTATCCCGAAACCGGACCCACCGGACGATCTCGCTTACCAATTTTCTGAAATCACCGCGCCATCGAACACTTCCGCAACACGCCGCCGCGTTCCGCCCGTCACATCTTCCGGCAATTCGCGCACAGCAAAAAACCGCGCCTCGGCGATCTCCATATTCGGGTGAAAATCCCCAATCTCAAATTCCCGCGTCACCAGAAAGGCCAAATGGTCACCGCGCATCTGGCGATCATTATTGTAGAAGCCGAAAAGCTCCGGCCGACCCGCCATCGCCACGGCGGCCTCCTCCAAAAGCTCCCGCGCCCCTGCCTGCCAAATCGTCTCGCCCCGCTCCACACCACCCCCGGGGAACAGCCAGCCCGGCGAATAGCTATGGCGGATGAGCAGCACGCGATCCTGCCCATCCACCGCCATCACCCGCACCCCCAAGGTCATGCCGCGCCGCAGCCGGTGCAGCGGATGGATGATAAGTTTGGAAGCAATGGCAAACAGAGGCTTGGCGATCATGGCCCGACAAACTAGCATCTCACCCCATGATGTACAGCACACCCGCAACACCTTTGAGCGAACGCGATTTCCACGACCGCATCTATCGCGGTGAAATCCTGCGTTTTGATGCCATTCCAGCCATGCTGGAACTGGCGCAATTCGCGCAAAAATTCCTCGCCCAAGCCTTCCACCCGCACCCGCCGCCGCAAATCCACCGGCATCTCTCGCATGAGGAGCAGATCCCGCGATTCGCACAATTGCAGAAGCAATTCTGGAAGCAGGACGAAGTGAGCCACCTCTGGCAAGAAATTTTCCGCACCATCGGCCTCGACCCACAAGGCCTCACCCGCGATCATTTGCATTTGCGCTTCCAGCCGCATCAGGACAAAAACACCGAATATTCCCGCGCCCGCACCACCTCCACACTGGCCTTCCACCGCGACACTTGGGGTTCCAATCTTTATGCACAGGTGAATTGGTGGGCACCCATATTCCCCATTTCCCAAGGCCGCACGGTGGCCATGTATCCAGCCCTATGGAACCGCGCGGTTGCCAACACTTCCGCGCAATATGATCTGGCAAAAATCCTCGAACGCTCGCGCGCACAAGGCCGCAATGCGGTGAGTGCGGATGAGGCCATTCCGCATCTGACCGAAACCCTCGACCCCGAACTTGCCATTCCCGTTGTCATCGAGCCTGGAAGCCTCATCGCCTTTTCCGGCGCCCATGCCCATGCCGGGGTTCCCAATGCAACGGGCCTTACCCGCCTGTCGCTCGAAACCCGCACACTCAGCGTGGATGATTTCCGGCAAAACCGGGGTGCCCCCAATATGGACGGCCACGCCCCATGGGCGGCTCCGGGCTGGTTCCGGCACATGGTCACAGGCGAAAAATTGAGCGATTTACTGGGCATGGAGCATATTATCCCCTACCCATTTCCCACCCGCCCCTGAGCCATCATTGCGCTTGGGCGCGGGAATGCGTATTGGCAAGAAAACCCAACTGCGGAAAGCCCCCGACCTGCCATGATCAACGCCTTCCGGATATTCTTCGGTGCCGAACGCGGTAAGTCAGTCATCCTGCTCATCTGCCTTGTGCTGGCCAGCTTTGCCGAAGCCTTGAGCTTTGGTGCGCTGGTGCCGGCGCTGGGGCTGGTTGGCGGCCAAACGGGGGCTGGCAGCAACCGCATCAATGATGCCCTTACCACTGCTTTCGGCTGGGTTGGGCTTACCCCGACCATCGGCACGCTGATGCTGCTGATCACAGGCTCACTCATCATAAAATCCGTGCTGATGTTCTTCTCGCTCGGCTATGCGTCCTATGCCAAAACCCGCATCACCACCCAGCTGCGCCGCGAGTTGATCACAACATTGTTGGATGCCCGCTGGAGCTATTTCACAGGCCAGCATTCCGGCCGCATCGCCAATGCCATCAGCGTGGATACCGCCAATGCCGGTGAAGCCTTCCTGAATGCCGCCCGCTTTTTCGCCTTCGCGCTGCAATCGATTGCCTATATCGGCTTGGCCTTCCTCATCTCACCAATCGTCACCGCCTTGGCATTGGCCGCTGGCCTTCTGGTGGTTGTGGGCCTGAACGTGTTCCTGACTGTTTCGCAAAAAGCCGGCAGCAAACAGGTGCGCCGCACGTCGGATCTTGTGACCTTCCTTGTCGATACGATCAGCAATCTGAAGCCGCTCAAAACCATGAGCCGCCAAAAAAGCTTTGAGCACTTGCTCACCGCCAAGGTGAAGCAACTACGCCGGTCCATTCTCACCCGCGAGCTTTCCCGTCAGGGCCTCATCAACACCCAGGAAATCCTCACCGCCTGTGTCTTTGGTGCAGGCCTTTATGTCGCCGCTGTTTATTGGAAAGTGCCACTAGCCGAACTCGTCGTGGTCGGCATTCTCGTCTTTCGCATCGTCTCAGCCCTCACGCGCACGCAAAACAACCTGCAAAGCGCCTTGGAACTGGAAACCGCCTATTGGCGCACCCGCGAACTGATCAAGGATGCCAAAGCCGCCGCTGAACCTGATACTGGCAAAAAAGCCGCCACGCTGAAAAAGGGCTGCCGCTTCGAGCATGTCAATTTTGCCCATGACAAAACGCCGATCCTGAAGGATGTGACCTTCGATATCCCCGCAGGTGGCATTACTGTTCTGCAAGGCCCATCGGGTGCAGGCAAAACCACCATCATCGACATGCTCACCGGCCTCAACCGTCCCGCTTCCGGCCGCGTGCTGGTGGATGGCGTGCCACTTTCAGAAATCTCCAATCGCAAATGGCGCAGCCTCATCGGCTATGTGCCGCAGGAACTGAACCTGCTGCACGGCACCATTTTCGAAAATATCAGCTTGGGCGACCCGCGCGTGACAGAGGCCGATGCTTGGGAAGCCTTACGCTTGGCAGGTGCCGACTCGTTCGCGCGCGACCTTCCCCACGGGCTTTCAACCGATGTGGGCGAAATGGGTGCCAAGCTCTCCGGCGGCCAGCGTCAGCGCATCTCCTTGGCCCGCGCCCTTGCCGTCAAGCCACAGCTTCTGGTTTTCGATGAAGTGACCAGCGCCCTCGACCCAGAAACCGAAGCCGAAATCGTTGCGCGCATCGCAAAGCTCAAAGGCAAATACACCATCATCGCCATCACCCACCGCCCGGCATGGACGACCATTGCCACCAAGGCCTATAAGGTGAAGGCAGGCGTTGTGACGCCCATGGCCAAGCCACGCAAGACGCGCGCGTGATGGGGAATTAAATGCCAGACATCACCATAAGGCCCGTGAAAACGCCGCGCGACCGCAAAGCCTTTCTCGACCTGCCCTTCCGCCTTTACAAGAACGACCCCAACTGGGTGCCACCGCTTTATCTGGAGCGCGAGGATCACCTCACGCGCAATCCTTACTTCCAGCATGCCGAAGCCCAGCTTTTTCTGGCCGAGCGCGCTGGTGAAGTCATAGGCCGCATCTCCGCCCAAATCGACCAGCTGCATCTGCAACGCTATAACGACGCCACCGGCCAATTCGGCTTCCTGGAAGCGCAAGATGATCCGGCCATTTTCGAAGCCCTGTTCACCGCTGCCGAAAGCTGGCTGAAGGCGCGCGGCATGCAGCGCATGGAAGGGCCTTTCAGTTTTTCCATCAATGAGGAAACAGGCCTTCTGATTGATGGTTTCGACAAGCCGCCTTACATCATGATGGGCCATGCCAAGCCTTCCTATGACGCCCGCGTGCAGGCGCAAGGCTTGGTGAAGGCCAAGGATGTGATCGCTTATGAATATGATCTGAACATCCCCATGCCCCGCGCCATGACGCGCATGATCGAAAAGAATAAGGCCTCGGGCAAATTGAAGCTCCGCCCCATGTCAAAAAAGCACCTCGCGCGCGATCTCGACATCATCATCAGCATCTTCAACGATGCCTGGTCAGAAAATTGGAACTTCGTGCCGATGACGCAAGCTGAAGTGAAAGCACTGGGCCAGGTGCTGAAACTGCTCGTCACCGAAGGCCATATCGCCATTGCTGAATATGAAGGCGAGCCTGCGGCCATGATTGTCACACTGCCAGACATCAATGGCTGGATTCACGATCTGGGCGGAAAGCTATTACCCTTCAACTGGGCCAAGTTTCTCTGGCGAGTGATGTTCACACCCGAAAAAGGCTTCCGCGTGCCGCTAATGGGAGTTCGCAAAGCCCACCGCTCCACCGCCGCTGGTGCCATGCTGGCCTTTGCTGTTATTGATGCCGTGCATGAATATCACCGCAAGCGCGGCACGTTCATGAGCGAGCTTTCGTGGATTCTGGAAGACAACATGCCCATGCGCCGCATCATTGAGGCCTTGGGCGGGGTTCCTTACAAAACCTATCGCATTTATGAAAAGGCCATCGCGTGAAGTGGGATGCGCTCATCATGGCGGCAGGCCGCGGGCCGGATGACCCGATGGCGAAAGCCTATGGCGTTTCGCATAAGTGCCTTTTAGAAGTAGGCGGCATCCCGATGCTGGCGCGTGTGGTGGATGTGCTGTCGCGCCACAAATCCATCCGCCGCATTTTCATCTCCATCGAGGATGAAACGCTAATCAAAAAGGCACTCGGCCGCGATGCCGAACATGTGGAATTTATGCGCTCCGGCGACAGTGCTGCCGCTTCCGCTTTGCTGGCATTGGGATCGGGAAAACTCACCCATCCCATACTTCTCACCACCGCCGACCACGCGCTTTTGACGCCAGAAATGGTGAGCAATTTTCTCGGTGCGTCGGAGGCTGTGAAAGCAGATTTGACGGTAGGCTTGGCGCGCGCGGAAACAATCCTCAAAGCCTACCCCAACGCCAAACGCACCTTCTTGAAATTCGGTCGCGACCGCGTATCGGGCTGCAATCTCTACGGCCTGAAAAACGCGAACACCGCCCGCGTGCTCGAATTCTGGCGCACCGTGGAGCAAGATCGCAAATCCCCCCTGAAACTCATGCGCGCCTTTGGGCCGCGCCTGCTATTGGCCTGGGCAACAGGCCTCACGAGCCTCAACGGCGCATTCCGTCTGGCATCAAAGCGGCTCGGTGTGACGGCTGTGCCCGTCCTGATGCGGCAGGCCAATGCGGCTGTGGATGTTGACAAGCCAGCGGACAAGGAACTGGTGGAACGCATTCTGGCGGTGAACTAAGTCCGTCATCCCGGACGCCGCAAAGCGGCGAGCCGGGACAGGGCTTTCTAAACCTCGCCCGCAATCTCGGAAAACAAATCCCGCCAACGGGGATTCGACTTCTCAATCAAGGCAAACTTCCACTCCCGCAACCAGCGCTTAATCTGCTTTTCGCGCAAGATTGCAGAAGGCATTTCAGCATGCGGTTCATACCAGACCAGCAGCTTGATATCGCGATCAACCGTATACCCGGCCTTCAAATCCAACCGATGCTCACTAACCCGCAGCACCAGATCGCTGGTGACGCCTACATACATTGAGCCACGGTAGCGATTTGCGAGAATGTAAACGCAAGGTAGCTTCATGCTGGAAGTTTGAAAGAAGCCCTGTCCCGGGTCAAGCCCGGGATGACGTAAAAATTGATCATTGATCGTCATCCCGGACGCCGCGAAGCGGTGAGCCGGGACAGGGCTTTCTAAACCTCGCCCGCAATCTCAGACACTTGAAAGCAGCCCGGATGACGCATGAATTGGTGGCAACGCAAAGCGATGAGGCTTCGTCACCACCCCGCCACCATCCGCCGCGCCTGTTGCAAGTCCGCCGGGAAATCCACTTCGCACCATTCATAGGCACCGGCTTCGCACACGGCCACTTCCGTATGCTTGGCAAGTTCACCCACCGCATAAGGGAACCATTGGCGCAGGCCGATGGGATCGCGCATGCAAGTTTCCAGCACCGCGCGGTAACGCGCCGAGCCTTCGCCGCGGAAATAATAAAAGCCGATCGCTTCTGCATCCACCGCTTCCACCGGCAAGGTCTTGCCGATTTCGGTCAGCCTGCCGCCGTCGAGCATCACCTTCATATCGTCGGCATCAAACTTAGGCTTGCGGTTGATGGCCACTGTCAAAGGTGCAGGCGGAGAGATCAGAAGCCCGGCCACCAAATCGGCCCGGAACACGTTATCGCCATTCACCTGCACGAAATCGCCCGTCATCTCATGCCGCGCCATCCAGCAGCTCGCCAGATTGTCGGCAACCGAATAGAACGGATTGAAAACCGTGCGGATGGTGATTTTCAAATCCGCCGCAATGGCGGCCAGTTCTTCTTCCATCCGCGCGGCACCATAGCCCGTGATGACCACAAATTCGCGCGCCCCGCAGGTCACAAAAGCCTCAATCTGGCGGCGCACCAAAGGCTTGCCGCCAATATCGAGAAGGGCTTTCGGCACATCGGCGGTGAGCGGCAGCAAACGCTTGCCTTGGCCCGCGCCCAAAATGATCACTTTCACGAGACTTGAACCTTGCTGGGGCTATGCTTACAAACCGTTTCAATTGCACCCCACCCGGGCGAAGTCAACGTTGCGGCAACCTAATGTTCACAATCGCCCATTTGTCTGATGTCCATCTGGCTCCCCTGCCCAGCCCCACAATGGCTGAGCTGATGGGAAAGCGCCTGTCAGGCTACCTCTCATGGCACCTGAACCGCCATAAAATCCACAAAACACACGTTTTGGCCCGGATTACGGCCGATATCGCTGCCCACAAGCCCGATCACATCGCCTTCACGGGCGATCTGGTGAATCTGGCGCTACCGGCGGAATTCAAGGCGGGGGCTAAATGGCTGAAAAAGCTGGGTAACCCGCGCGATGTCACGATGGTGCCGGGCAACCATGATTCCTATACGCCGGAAGGCTTCGCTGAAGGTCTCAAGCTTCTGAACCCCTGGATGCAGGGCGATGCCGCCACCGCGCAACCGCAATTCCCCTTTGCCCGCTACCGGCGCAATATCGCGATCATCGGGCTTTGCACGGGGCTTCCCACCCCGGTTTTTAACGCTTCCGGCACCTTGGGCCGCGAACAGCTGGAACGCCTCGCCATCCTGCTCCAGCAAACCCGCACGCGCGGCTTTGCCCGGGTTGTCATGCTGCACCACCCGCCCGCCCCCGGCCTTGCCATCCCCCGCAAGGCGTTGACGGATGCAGGCGATCTGGTGGCGGTTCTGGCCCAACATGGCGCGGAACTGGTGCTTTACGGCCATAATCACCTGCACCAATCTCATGTGATTGAAAGCGCGCTTGGCCCGGTGCCCTGTTTCGGCATCCCGTCAGCTTCCGCTTTGCCCTATCCCGGACACCCACCCGCCGCCTGGACGCGCTATGCCATCAACCGCACGGAAGGAAACTGGCGCATCACCGCCCTGACGCGCAGCTTGAACCCCGCGCGCGACAGGATGGAGACCAGCCGCGAATTCACCCTTGGCGAGACCTGAACCATGCCCAATGCCACCGCCCGCAAATTCGGCCATCCAGCCACATTGATCGCCGAATATGCCCATTGGCTGGTGCAAATAAGGCCTGCACAGGCAACGCTTGGCGCGCTCGTGCTGATCTGCAAGGATGAGGCCGACAGCTTCTCGCGCATCAGCCAAGGGGCCTTTGCCGAGCTTGGCCCCGTCACCGCCGATATCGAAACCGCCCTTGCCCGCTTCAGCCCTTACGAGCGACTAAATTGGCTCATGCTGATGATGGTGGACCGGGATGTTCATTTTCATGTAATTCCGCGCTATTCTGTAACCCAACGCTTCGCGGATACGCAGTTCCCGGACCCCGCCTGGCCCGGACCCCCAGATCTGGGCCATGCCGTGAAGCCCGACCCGGAATTGCTGCAAAAACTTGTTACCGCAATGAAGGCCAACTGGCCCCAAAGCGCCCACTGAAAGCATATGCTGACGCCTCATGGCCATCGCTGATCGCTATATCCTGCGCCAGGTCGCAAAACCCATCCTGACGGCCATCGCCATCGGCATGATGGTGCTATTGGCCGAACGCATGGTGCGCCTGCTCGATGTCACACTGGGCAAGCGCAACAGCTTTGCGGTGGTGTTCGAGCTGCTGGCCTATCTTGCCCCGCATTATCTGGGCCTTGCCGTGCCGCTGGCCTTGTTCATCGGCCTGCTGCTCGGTTTCAACAAAATTTCCAAAGACAGCGAACTCGACGCCTTTCTTGCTGCCGGCATCGGCCTGCACCGATTGGCGCGTTCGGTGATGCTTCTTGCAGCCATCCTATCGGTGTTCTCCATCGCCATCTTCGGCTGGCTGCAACCGCATACGCGCTATGCCTATCGGGCAGTAATGTTCACCGTTTCTAATATCGAAGTATTCTATCTGGCCGAAGAAGGCGTGTTCATGCAATCGGGCACGCGCACCTTCATTATGGACAAGCTGCAACGCGGCGAAGGCGCGTTCGAGCGCATTTTCATTTTCGACTACAAAGGCAAAGCCGGTGCCGAAACCACCACCGCCGCCAGTGGCCGCCTGATTGAGGCCCCCGGCCAGACGCGGCCCGTACTGCGGCTGGAAAATGGCCAGCGCCTGAAAATCGACGAATGGCCGCTCAGCGACAACGCCCTCTTGCCGCTGCCACAGGCTGGTTCTTTCGAAATGGCCGACACGCCCCTTGGCACCATCACCAACAAGATTTTCCGCCCGCGCGGCAATGACGAGCGCGAATTGACCCTAGTGGAACTCTATCAGCGCGTGATGAGCCCGCCACCTGACTCCATTCCCCGAACCATCTGGGAAAACCGCTCTGAGCTGCATAAACGCGCGGTGATGATCCTCACGACACTTATCCTGCCTTTCCTGGCCCTGCCCTTTGCCATCACCCGCCGCCGCAGCCAACGCGCCTATCGCATTGGCGTCGCCCTCATCATCCTCATCGCCTATCACGAAGTGATTGAGCGCGGTGCCGTTTTGGTGCGCGTGCAGGAAGCCTCACCCTATCTCACCCTGTGGCTGCCCTTTGCAGCCCTTGTCGCCTTTGCCTTTTGGCGCTTCTGGGTTGTCTGTTTCCGGCTTCCCTCCGACAAGCTGGACCAAATGATCACCAATGCGCTCACGCCCTTTGCCAATCTGCGCCGCGCCATTGCCGCGCGTCTTGGAGGCAAGCCCGCATGAGCATTGTTGGCTGGATGATCACCCGCATGGTGGTGACGCGCTTCCTCATGATCCTGTTCGGGCTGTCCCTGTTCATCGTGACGCTGGATGCCATGACCTATGCCAATGACATTCTGGCGCTCAAAAATAATGATGTGAACGCCATCCTCATCTATGCCGCCTTGCGATTGCCTTCCATCATGTCCAGCTTCCTTCCCTTCTGCGTGCTGCTCGGCACGCTTTTGGCGCTGATGGAGCTGAGTTACCGCAATGAGATGACAGCCATTTGGGGGGCCGGGCAATCGCCGCTTTCCATCATGATACTACTCTTTCCCATCGGGCTTTTCCTCGGCGGAGTTAATTTTCTCATCAATGATCAGGCCATCCCACGAGCCGCCCCCATACTGCATGAATGGGGCATTGGCGATTACGGCCAGAAGAAGCTGAAACTGGGCGAGAATGACCCCATCTGGATGCGCTCTGGCAGCGACATCTTGCGCGCGGCAAGCTCGAACGCCCCCGCCACCAAGCTCGAAGATGTGGTGATCTTCCGGCGCGACGCAGATGGCCTTTTGCTCGAACAGATCCATGCCGAAACCGCAACGCTGGTGGGGGATCGCTGGGAGCTTACCCATGCCGTTGTCTACACCCGCGCCCAAATGGCCCCCGCGCATGTGGACCGCATGGTCTATTCCGGCACCATCCGGCCCGCTGCCAAAGGCGCACGTTCCGGTGACCCGGAGGAAATGTCCGTCAAGGAGCTTTCCTATTTCATCGACAATGCCGGGTTCGGCATCAAGCCCACCTATCTTTATGAAACCTGGCGCTTCAAGCGGCTGAGCCTGTTCATATCCAGCTTCCTGATGATCGCGCTCTGCGTGCCGCTGGCCAGCCGCTTCCGGCGCGGTGGTGGTCTTGGCATGTTCTTCATCCTGGGCGTGGGGCTGGGCTGGGGTTATTTCATTGTGGAAGGCATTGCCCAAACCATGGGCGAATTGGGCTTTGTGCCCCCCTGGATGTCCATCTGGGTGCCCGTCGCGGCATTGGCTGCACTCACGACATCGCTGACCTTGAAGGCAGACACCCTCTAGCCCCCCGCCCGTTGACGCCGCCGCGCGCACAGGCCAAAACAGCCCGACACCTGAATCTGTAAGGATTGCCACTTGTCCGCGACGTCCACCAAGCCACGCGCAAAGCCACGCAAGAAGGTCCAAACCGCCCCCGCCGCTGTCCTGTGCCTGACCGGTGCCGACGCCGGGGCCATTTTTGGCCGCAGCACAAGCGAACGGCTTACCCGCCAATTCGCCCGCGCAGGCCTTGCGGGCAAAGTCACCCCGGCACAAGCCCAAACCCATGAAGGCCCGGTTCTGCTCGTGCGCGCGGATGCGGTGATCGACGAGCCGCTGATCGGCTTGCTTCTCAAATCCCCCGGCCTTGTGCTTTTATCGGACGACACAGGTGCCATATTGGCCATCCACGCCAACGGCAAAGATGCCAAGGCATTGCTGCCGGTTCTGGCAGGCAAGAAAGCCCTGCCAACCCAATGGAAAGCCGCGGCCCGCAAGCCTGCTGAACTGGATGCTGTGTTCTGGGAAAAACTCCGCAAACGCGAAGTGCCCTATGCGCGCTTGGCTGATGGCCAGAACAACAAGGCCCTCGAATGGCGCGTGTTCATGGGCACCTATAAGGGTGCCACCGACATCGTAACCAAGCGCCTGTGGCCTTACCCTGCCTTCCTCGTCACTCGCTTTATTGCACCCTTGGGGGTAACGCCCAATCAGGTAACCACCATCGGCGCCATCGCCACGATCGCGGCGTTCTTCCTGTTCATGAACGGCCATTTTGCTTGGGGCCTGTTTGCCGGTTGGCTGATGACTTTCCTCGACACGGTAGACGGCAAGCTCGCCCGCACCACCCTCACCTCATCAAAATGGGGCGATGTGTTCGACCACGGCATTGATCTCGTGCATCCACCCTTTTGGTATTATGCTTGGGGTCTGGGCTTGGCCGCCGCAGGCCACGACTGGCCACCTGCCTTCTTCTGGATGATCTTCGCTGCCATTCTCGGCGGCTATGTGTTGCAGCGTTTGATGGAGGGCATTTCCATCAAGGGGCTGGGCATGGAAATCCATATCTGGCGACGCATCGACACTTACTTCCGCGAGATCACCGCGCGGCGCAATCCCAACCTCGTCATCCTGACGGTGAGCTTGGGCTTTGGCCGCCCAGATTTGGGGCTGATCGCCGTGGCGATTTGGACACTCGCCTGCCTTGTGCTGCATGCGCTGCAACTGGGCCAAGCCTTTGCGGCCAAATCCAAATCCGGCCCCCTGACAAGCTGGATGAGCCAGCGGGCATGAAAACAGGCCTCCTCGTCAACCCGCGCGCCGGCAAGCTTTCCGGCAAGGGCCTGAAGCTCATAGAGGCTTTGGGTACAAAAAGCGGTGTCTTTCAAACCGTGCTGAATGATTTCAGCGAGCTGGAACCCTCCTTGCGCCAATTCGCAGCCCAAGGCGTTACAACCTTGGCCATAAGCTCTGGCGATGGCACCATTCAGGCCATTCAAACCCTGCTCGCCGAAACGAACATTTTTGCCCAATCCCCGCGCCTCATGCTGCTGCCGCATGGCACCACCAACATGACGGCAGCCGACTTAGGTGTCACCACCCGCAACATCCAAAAGCTCGCCGCCATTCTGCAAAGCACCCCCGCCCTGGCCGGAGCCGAGACCCGCATCCGCCCCACCCTTCGCATTGCCAACCCCGCCGATGGCCGCCCGCGCCACGGCATGTTCACCGGCACCGGTGCCATTTGGCGGGCCGTGCAATTCTGCCAACAGGCCGTGCATGGCGCAGGGCTGAAGGGCGATGCCGCCACTTTCGCAACCCTGGCCCTCGCCATTGGCGGGCTGTTCTTCAATGGCAACACACCAGAGGCCGAACGCATTGGCCGCGTGTGGAATTTCAAGGCCCGTGCTGAAGGCAAGCCCATCGGCTCTGGCGATCAGCTTTTATTCATGGCCACCACGCTGGAAAAACTCGTGCTGGGTTCCAAACCCTTCTGGGGCGGCAAAACCGCTTCCATCCGCGCAACTGTTTTGCCCTTCCCACTACCGCAAGTCTGGCGCTGGATCATCCCCACCCTTTATGGCAACGAAACCCGCGCCGTGATGCCGGGTGCGGTAAGCCTGTGTGCGGAGGATTTCGAGATCGACACGCGGATCAGCTGGATCGTGGATGGTGAGTTCTACGATGCCCCCGAAAATGAACCGCTACGCATCACACGCGGGGCGGATTTCACTTATGTGATCGTGTGATGCGCGCCGATGTGCAGGCGCTGGCTGATGCCTGCCGCACACGGCACGATCCGGGAGTCGTGGCCATCCTCGCCTATGGCTCTTGCCTGCGCGACAAAACGAGCGAAGGCCTGATCGATCTTTATGTGCTGACGCGGGATTTTCAAGCCGTGAGCCGCAATCCCTTGAGCCGCTTCTTCTGCCGCCTTGTGCCACCCAATGTCTATTATGTGGAAGCAGACGGTGCGCGCGGCAAATATGCCGTGCTGCCATTGTCGCGCTTTGCACAAATGGCACGCGCGCAAAACCCCTATATCTGGGCCCGCTTCGGCCAGCCCTGCGCGGTGGTCTATGCCACGGATCAAAAACCAGTCGAAGAAGCATTGGCGCAATGCGCGGCAACCATGTGGGCTGAAGCTGCCGCATTGAGCCAAGCAGATGATGATGCGCTGCAAGCCCTCACCCGCCTTTTCGCCGCCACTTATGCAACCGAACTGCGCCCAGAAAGCAGCGCGCGCGCCAATGTGATCGTGAATAGCGACGCTGCGTTTTATGCAGCCGCCGCCGCAAAGCATTTGGGCAAAAACTGGCGCTCGGTGAACACCACACCAGCCAACTGGCGCACCCGCCGCATTATCGGAAAGGCGTTGTCAGTGGCACGACTGGTAAAAGCAGGCTTCACCTTCCAGGGTGGCGCTGACTACATGGCATGGAAAATTGAGCGCCATTCAGGCGTGAAGATAGAGATCACCGCTTGGCAAAGAAAGCACCCCGTGCTGGGCGCGCTGTCACTCTTGCCGCGATTGCTGAAAAAGGGCGCTGTTCGATAAGAAAGCGAAAAACGAAAAAGACCCTCGGGCGTGACCCCAGAGTAACGTGGGTTTTTCATCGTCATCCTCGGGCTTGACCCGAGGATCCTTTTCGACTTCGCTATTCTTACTCCGCCGCCTGCTGCTGCTTCACAACAACCTGACCAAACAGCTCAATAATCCGATCAATATCCGCCGGCGTATGCGCCGCTGAAACAGAACACCGCAGCAGGCAGAGCTTGGAAGGCGTTCCCGGCGGCAGTGCGATATTCACATAAACACCCGCATTCAAAAGCTCATTCCACATGCCGATGGTGGTCGGCTCATCTTTGCATTTCACCGCAATCACCGGGCTCACCACATCGCAGCCCATCGTCAGGCCCAAGGCCTTGAAGCCTGCATGAAGGCGCGCGGAATTTTCCCAAAGCCGCGTGCGCCGTTCCGGCTCGCGCGCCAGCACCTTCACCGCCTGCAAAGCAGTTGCGGCGGAAACGGGTGAAGGGGAAGCGGTGAACATATAGGGCCGCGAGGCATAGCGGATCGTATTGAACAGCGGATGATTGCCCGCGCCAAACCCGCCAATGGAACCTACACTTTTCGAGAAAGTGCCAACGATGAAATCAACTTCATCATCAAGCCCCGTCTCATCGCCAAGCCCACGCCCATTCGGCCCCAGAACACCGAATGAATGGGCGTCATCGACGAGAAGCTGGAAGCCGTGCTTCTTCTTCACCTCAACAAAATCCGCCAAGGGTGCGCGGTCGCCCAGCATCGAATAAATGCCTTCGAGAACGACAAGCCGCCCGCCCTCTTCGCCCTCAACCCGCGACAGACGCTTATCGAGATCAGCAGCATCATTATGCCGGAAGCGCACGAGCTTGGCACCCGACAGCGTGCAACCATCATAGATGGAAGAATGGCTATCTGCATCGAGGAAGATCGTATCCTTCGGCCCAGCCAAGCCCGCCATCATGCCCAAATTTGCCTGATAACCCGTGGTGAACACAATGCAATGCTTGCGGCCCAAGAACTTCGCGATCTCCGCTTCCAGCTCCCCATGCATGGCATAAGAACCATTGGCAATGCGAGAGCCCGTGGTGCCCGTGCCAAATTCCGCCAGCGCCTTTTTGCCCGCTTCAATCACCGAAGGCTCAAATGTGATGCCCATGTAATTATTGGTGCCCGCCAGAATGGTTTCACGCCCATTGATGATGGAGCGCGTGGGCGAGAGAACTTTTTCATTCACAAGGCCCACCGCATTCACACCCATCGCCATCATGCGGGCATGGCGTTCGGCAATGTGCTTGTGCTTATCGAAAAGGTCCATCATCAGCTCCTATTCACGCGCGCTTCCACCACACTGACAAGATCATCCAGCGTGCGGGTTTCCGAAAGCACGTTGAGTGCGATTTCGATGTTGAAATGATCCTCCACCTCCATCACGAAATCCATCACCGTCACGGAGTCGATATTCAGGTCGGTGGAAATGTCGGTGGTCAGCGAAAGGGCCACGCCCGCGCTGTTGAACGGCTGCAAAAGCTCGCAAAGGGCCGTGAAAATCTCAGCACGGGTGGCAGTCATGGCAGTTTCGTCTCCTGATCCGAATTCGGCCTAGATGTAGCCGCACCGCGCCGTGGCGGCAACAAGCCTTGATCCCGGTAGGCGGCAAGCGTTTGTGCAAAGCCGCGCGCAAAGCCAAATTCAGGCGAAAAACCCGGCAATGCCGGCCCCTGCACCACCCAATCGGGATGATAAAGCTCACCTAGCTTGCTCTGGCTCAGCATGAAAGGCACGCCCCGAAGACTGGCAATCCAGTCCGCCAGCAAAGCCGGCAACGCCAAGGCGGCACGCGGCACAAAGATCGGCTGCACACAGCGCCCCTCAGCGGCTCCGGCAATGGCGCATAGCTCATCCCAGCCATAGCCGCCAGATTTGCCATCATCCATTTCATGGATCGTGCCTGAAGGCGCATCCGCCAAAGCCGCATCCACCAAAGCCCGCGCCAGATCGGCCACATGCAACAAAGAGATACGCCCCTGCCCACGGCCCGGCACCAAGGCATAGCGGCGCGTTAATTGCACAAATAGCGGCAGGGTTGCTTTGTCGCCAGGGCCATAAACGGCGGGCGGACGGATCATCACCCAATTCATGCCACCCGCAGCGCGCGCCACCAAATGCTCACCCGCTCGCTTGCTCGCCGCATAATGCGACAAATCCGGCTCACGCGCGGCCAGCGATGAAACATGCACAAAGCGGCGCACCTTGGCACCAACAGCCGCCACCGCAACATTGGCAGCCCCTTGCCCATTCACCGCAAAAAACCCATCACGGTTCACCGCCATAATGGCACCCGCAATATGAATAACCGCATCCGCCCCATCGCACAGGCTCGCAAGGGCGGATTTATCAGCCAAATCTCCAGCCACAATTTCCGTATTGAGATGAAGCTTCAATCGGCCCGGATCCCGCGCCAAAACGCGCGCACGAAGCCCGCGTGCGGCCAGTTCGGCCATAACGGCGCGGCCCACAAAACCACCGGGGCCAGTAACTGCAATCAAGGGAGCGCTCACTGCGCGGCAACAGCCCGCAGCGGCATGGCAACCGCATGCACCGGCGCATTGGCGGCGATTTCGGCAATTTCGCCCGAAACAAAGCGCGCCTTGGCCGCCGCACGCGACAACTTGCCCGACGAAGTAAAGGGCAGGCTCTTGGGTGCCACCAGCACCACATCACATTCCACCCCAGCCGAATGATGCACACTGGCTGAAACCTTGCGGCGCAAATCTTCCATTTCGGCAGGCGCTGTCAGGCGGCATTGCACCAGCACCGTTACCTGATCTTCACCATCATCATTCTCAATACCGAAGGCCGCAACATCACCTGAACGCAAGGGTTCAATATGTTCGGCCGCCCATTCAATATCCTGCGGCCAGATATTGCGGCCATTATGCAAGATCAAATCCTTGGCGCGGCCCGTAATAACGATTTGGCCGTCGATGAGATAGCCCATGTCGCCCGTATCCATGAAACCGCCATCGCGCATCACGGCATCGGTTGCTTCAGCGGCTTCGTAATAGCCGTTCATCAGGCTCGGACCCTTGACGAGGATATGACCAATTTCGCGGTCGCCCAGCGTGCGACCATCATCGTCGGTCACTTTCATCTCATGGCCTTCGAGCGGGCGTCCGCACACCACGAATGTGCGCGTGCGTTCCGGCTTCAAGCCCGGTGCTGCCGGAACGGCACGGCGCGACAGCTTGTAATGCGCGCGGTCCACCACATCCACAGCCGCAGGCGCGGTCAAATCTGAGAAGGTAATGGCGAGCGTGGATTCCGCCATGCCATAGCTGGGCAAAAAGGCCGTGGGGTTGAACTTCGCCGGCTTCATATGCGTGGCAAAAGCCTCCAACACATCTGCCCGCACCATGTCGCCACCAATGCCCGCAACCCGCAAAGCCGAAAGATCAATCGACGGCGCATCACCATTCAGGCGACGACCCGCCAGATCATAGCCAAAGGAAGGCGAGAAGGTGATGGTGGAACGATTATCGCTCATCAGCTTCAGCCACAAAGCAGGACGCCGCGCGAAGGAAGGTGTGGACAGATAATCCACCGTCACCTGCGCCAACATGGGGCTGAGGCAAAAGCCGACCAGCCCCATATCGTGATAAAGCGGCAGCCACGAGAAGGCGCGGTCGGCAGGCGAAATCGCCATGCCCTGCCGCAAAATACCTTCCGCATTCGCCATGATGGCCTTTTGCGAAATCAGAACGCCTTTGGGGCTGGATGTGGAACCGGAAGAATATTGCACATAAGCCACGTCATCCGCCGTGAACGGTTCCAGCACCACATGCGAAGCATCCACCGATGCCAAGGCCGAATGGGTGAACACTTTCACATTGCCAAGCGCCTTGGCAGCCGCCTCCACATGGCCCAGCAGATCATCACCCGCCACAATGGCCGAAGCGCGCGCGGCTTTCAGCATGCCGGTAATGCGCTCAATGTAAGATTCCTTACCACCAATATACATGGTGTAAGGCACCGGGCACGGCACAAGCCCGGCATATTGGCAGCCGAAAAACACGGCCATAAAATCAGCGCCTGTTTCAGCAATCACGCCCACGCGCTCACCGCGTTTCAGGCCTGATGCAATGAGCCGCTGGCCGGTGGCAATTGCCAGCTCACGCAATTCCGAATAGGCCAGCACGCGCTCCAAAGCCCCGCGCGAGGAATAGAAATTGAATCCAGTTTCACCGCGCGCGGCATAATCAAGGCCTTGGCTGATGGTGGCAAAGCCGCCGACTTTCTGGGGATGGTTGCGGCTGGCGCGGGCGGTACGCGAAATGACCTGCTCGGGCTCCACCCGATCCACAACTTCGCCCGCCGTTTTCAATTCATGACGCAAAAGACAATCCCCGCATTCCAGATCACTGGGACAGGGTTAAAGCGCGCTACTGCACCGCACAAATCAAAAGGTGTTTCAGTTTGTAACCCAATCAAAAGCTGAACGACTCGTTAATGTTCAGCCCGCCGACATGGCCATAAAAACGGCCAAAAGCGCAAAGATTCCAAGGGCAAAGCCGGAGAGCCAGGCAAGGGTGAGCGACGCGCCTGAATAACCATCCCGCTTTGGCTTGGCCGGTGGGTTCAAACCAGCCGAGGCGCGTTCACGCGCGATCATCCGGTGAGCCAGATGGCTGATGATATGACGCGCCAATTCTTCGCGGTCGCGAGTCTCTAACAGCACCTCACGCCCATTCTGGGTATCCACCTCAAAGCGATAGGTGCGCGGGTCTGGTGCCATAACTACCGAGGAAATGAGATCAATCCAAAGCCGCGGCGGATCGCCCGACAAAAGGGCGATTTCCACAAAGCCAGATTTCGGCAGTCCCGTCGCCAGCCCCTGCACCAGATCCTGCTTCAGGGCATAAAGGCGCAAGGTCTGGGCATCGCGGATTTCGGTGACGGCATCAAAATGCGCCGCCTCCTTGATCCGCGCCTCGCGCAGCGCGTCCGTCAAACCCTCAAAAGCCAGTTCCTGTCCCGGCATGGGAATTCCTTTACCATAATCAGCGACACACTGTGCCAAATCCGGCCAGATTCACCCGCTTTGCCGCCCTTGAACCCGATCCTTGCAGATCGGATGCCATCAATTGGCCGGTTCGGCCGCAGGCTCAGCGGCAGGCGCAACGGCAGGCGTGACCGACGCCTTTTCCGGCCCCCCGCAAGCCGGTGGCAGGTCCACATCAGCAAGCCACAGCTCGAAAGTATTCGGTCGCACCTTCTTGGCCCCGCTCCAGCGCCCCGCCAGATTGACAATTTTCATATCAAAACCAAAGCTTTGCAAAAGCCCGTTCAACACCTCCGCGCGCGGCACATCGGCATCTTTCAGCACGCGCAATTCATTCTGCTTACCATCCCATTTGGCCTTGGTGATGGCGGGGATGGCGATGGTTATTTTGTCAGTGTCTTTGAGCGAGGTGATGAGGGTACGCACACAGGCCCGCTGCTCATCACTCGTCACATGCACAAAAATGCGCGCAGGCAGGCGTTCCACCGCCTCAGTGAACACGGCTGCAACCGATGGATTAACTTCAGACGCCTTAAGCAGGGCTGATTCCATTAAGGTTAACAACTCAGGGTCAGAGGCTGAATTGGCGTAATCAAGCTGGGCCGCCACGAATTCAACAGGCACTTTGTCGTTCTTTAACAGATACTCGAACATGGCAATGCCATATTTCTGGCGTTCCGGGCTTTCATCGCTGACCAGATCAATCATGGTCTTAAGATCGGCCAAGTTCTGCTGCCAGCGCGTATAATACCAGCCCATTGAAGCCACCGTGATGGGAATCATCACGCTGGCAATCATCTGAACCATCATTTCGCGCAATGGGCGCTGGGTGGACATGGGACGTAAACCTCATCAAAGAAACCGAGGGCTTCTTCATAGCCGAATATGGCGTGAGGATGACAGTGGCAACCTAAAGGCACCCCCTCAGTAATCGACACGCCAGAAATGAGTAAAATCCGAACAGTCTGCTTACATGAATCTTTAGTCGAACAAGCTAGTCTTTCGACTAATGAGCAAACTTCGCAAAAGCATGATGGTGACGGGATTGTGGTGCGCGGGCGTCTCCGCGGCGCACGCAGCCGCTGCAACCGGTATCATCACACCCGAATCCGCCGCTTTTGGCGGTATCGCCATCATTGCTGCTGCTGCGGCCGCTATAAGTCGGCGTAATCTGCTGCTCGCACGGCGCGAGCATGCCGCTGCTATGCATCAAGCAAGCCATGATCCGCTGACCGGCCTTCCCAACCGACTGGCCTTCATGCGCAAGCTTTCAGGCATGATGGAAGACAAACGCCAAGCGGCCGTGATTTTTCTCGATCTGGATGGTTTCAAAGCGGTAAATGACAATTTCGGCCATTATGTTGGCGATGATTTCCTGAAGGCCAACGCCGTCCGTCTGCAAGAGGCCGCCGGATCGGATCGCCTGCTCGCGCGTGTGGGTGGGGATGAGTTCGCCATTGCCATTTTTGGCCACAATGCCCGCCAGATCGCCTGCAGGATTGCAAGCAACATCACCCAATGCATGAAAAACCCCATCCTCAGCGATGGTCGTGAGCTGTTTGCCGGCGCAAGCCTTGGCATTGCCTGCGGCAATAGCGCCGATGTGACACCCGAAGAACTGCTCAAGCGCGCCGACATGGCCATGTATGAAGCCAAGCGTAGCGGCGGCTGCACATGGGAAATGTTCGACAGCCGCTTGGCCGCTGCCCTTAATCGCTGCGAAACCTTGTTCACCGCCATCGGGCAAGCCGTGGATGCGGCATTCCCCATACCCATGTTCTATGAACCCATGACCCGCACCGACAATGCCCAGCTTATCGGTGCCCGTGCCGTGCTGAAATGGCATGATGCAGACGAAGATGCCGAAGGCCTCATGGGCCTTGCCGCGCGCGAAGGTTTTGGCAGCGATCTTCTGCATCATGTGCTGGACCGCGCCTGTGCAGATGCACGCAATTTCCCTGCCATGCGTCTGTGTGTGCCCGTCACCGCCCAGCAACTCCTGGCAACAGATTTTGAACAACGCATTGAAACGACTTTCCTGCGCCATGGTGCGGACCCTTCCCGCATTGAATTCCAGTTGCCGGCACACCAGCTTCGGGCACTGCGCAAGCGGCTTTGCCCGCAAATGATGCAGCGGCTCACCACGCGCGGCGTGCAATTCAGCCTGACAGGCTTTGGCAACGGCCCTTCCGACATTAGCCTTCTGGCAAAAAGCCCCTTCAAGCGCCTTGTGCTGCATGAAAGCCTCTCGGCCGGCATTTCCAGTGATGTGACCACCCAGCAGGTAATCCAAGGCATCAATGCGATTGCCCGCGCCTATGGCATCGAAGTGGGTGCGGCAGGTGTGTCCAATTCCAGCCAAGCCAAATTGCTGCGGCTTGCCGGGGTAAGTGAGATTTCAGGCCGCCAAGTCGGCGAGCTCTGCTCACCAGCTGAACTGGTGCGCGACTTTGTGGATCCAGCGACCACAAGAGCGATCTCAGCCTGAAGATCGCGCCACAAAACCAGCGCCCCATCCCCCACCTAAATCTTGCCGACGCGCCTGCCAGTACAAAGGCTTGCCAGCTCATCTTTCTGGCTGGTACGCAGGCTTCATGCCAATTGCTATTAATGATTCCAACCGTTTTATAAGAACAACCAAGAGACTGGCACCGGCCCTTCTGCGGGCGGATGGTCATGTTTGATTGGCTGATTGTGGGTGCTGGCTTTGCCGGATCCGTTTTGGCCGAACGCCTTGCCACCCAGCGCGGCGACAAGGTGCTGCTCATTGACCGGCGCCCCCATATCGGCGGCAACGCCTTCGACACGCATAATGAGGCGGGCATCCTCTATCACAAATACGGCCCCCATATCTTTCACACCAATTCGCAGGCGATTTTCGATTACCTCTCGCAATTTACGAAATGGCGTTTTTACGAGCATCGCGTGCTAGCGGAAGTGGAAGGCAAGCGCCTTCCCATTCCCATCAATCTCGACACGGTGAACGGGCTTTATGGCCTGACGCTGGATGAGCAAGACATGGAAACCTTCCTGGCCCACCGCGCCGAGGCGGTGGCGGATATCCGCACATCTGAGGATGTTGTGGTAAGCAAAATCGGGCGGGATCTCTACGAAAAGTTTTTCAAATACTACACCCGCAAGCAATGGGGCCTTGACCCATCCCAACTCGACAAATCCGTGACCGCCCGCATCCCCCTGCGCCTGAACCGCGATGACCGCTATTTCACCGATACATTCCAGTTCATGCCGGCAGATGGCTACACGCGCATGTTCGAAAACATGCTGGACCACGATAATATCCGCATTGAACTAAATGTAGACTTCAAAGACATCGTCAAGGAGCACGCTGCCCGGCGCATGATATTCACCGGCCCCGTTGATGAATATTTTGGCTACAGGCTCGATCCCCTGCCCTACCGCTCGCTGCATTTCCAGCATGAGACACTCGACAAGGAATGGCACCAGTCCACCGCATCGGTGAATTACCCACAAGCCCATGATTACACGCGGGTGACCGAGCACAAATATCTGACCGGTCAAAGCCACCCCAAGACGACGATTACATATGAGTTTCCCACTGATAAGGGCGACCCTTATTATCCCATACCCCGGCCGGAAAATGCGGCCCGCTACAAGCTGTATGAGCAACTTGCACTGGCTGAACAGGATGTTTGGTTTGTGGGCAGGCTTGCCACCTATCGCTACTACAACATGGATCAGGTGACAGGCCAGGCGCTTGCCACCTTCCGCCGCATCGAGGAAACCTTGCCAACCCCGTGATCGTTAAGGCGCGTCCCACCGCGCCCATCCGGGTGGCGAAATCAAGCGCCGATGCTGTGCGCGCAAAGCCGAAATCTCAGCCATTTCCGCAGCACTCAGCTGCAATGTCACGGCCTTAAGATTGCTCTGCGCGTTGGCCCGCTTGGTCGTCATGGGAACGGGGATTACCCCTTGCGCGATGATCCAGGCCAGCACCACTTCAGCCGCTGGCACCGCGTGGGCTGCGGCAATCTTGCCGATCACAGGATCGGCTAAGGCGGCGCCACGCGCAATCGGCGAATAGGCTTCTAGAATAATGCCAAGCCGCGCTGCCGCCGCCTGCACCTTGCTTTGGTCGAGCATCGGGTGGAATTCGACCTGATTGACGAGGATGCGATGCCCCGAACGCTCCACCGCCCGCTCCATCAGCGCCACATTGCAATTGCTGATGCCGATGGCCTTCACCAACCCCTGATCTTGCGCCTCGTTCAAACGGGCAATCGCTGCATCAAAATAGGCAAGATCCGTCAAAGGCCAATGCAGCAGCATGAGATCAATCGGCCCGCTATTAAGAGCGGTAAAACTTTGCGTGATGGAGGCCGCAATATGCTGTGGCGCCACCTGCGGTGATACTTTGGAGGTGATGAACACATCCTCGCGGGCCAAGCCAGAAGCCTTTACCGCCGCACCCACTTCGCGCTCATTGCCATACATTTGCGCGGTGTCGATATGGCGGAAACCAACCTCCAGCCCCGCCAGCACGGAATCAAACGCCACCTTGTCCCGCAAGGGCCATGTGCCAAGACCCAACACCGGAATACCATTCAGCCGTCCATGCGCCCAAGCAGTCACCCTACTCTCCCTGTTTCCATAGGCAAATGATCACAATGAAAAAACCGGCGCAAGTTTCGCTCTTGCACCGGTTCAAGTTTAGGGAGGAACCCATGGACCAGGGATCAGACCTCGGAAACTTTGACAGCACGGCCTTCCGCAACTGACTTGTAGGCAGCTTCGGCCAGCACCAACGCCTTCAATCCGTCCTCGCCCGAAGGTGTCATAGCTATACCGGAAGTGAGAGCTGCAATAAAGGCAGAGATTTCATTACGGTAAGCATCCGTATAACGCGTCATGAAGAAATTCAACAAAGGTTCGCGTGCATATCCACCAGCATTTGCCACCTCAACCGTCGTCGCGCGCATGTTTTCCGCACTCGCCATGCCGGTTGAGCCCAGCACTTCGATACGCTGGTCATAACCATAGGTCGCGCGGCGCGAATTGCTGATGATGCACTGCTGACCGGACTTGGTGGTGAGAATGATGGAGGCGGAGTCGAAGTCGCCCAGCTCGCCGATCTTCTTATCCACCAGCACCGATGCTGTTGCCATCACGGTGTCTGGTTCTTCCGTGAGCAGGAAGCGCGCCATGTCGAAATCATGGATGGTCATATCGCGGAACATGCCGCCCGAACGGGTGATATAATCATAAGGCGGCGGGCCGGGATCGCGTGAAGTGATGGTCACCATCTCCACCTTGCCAATGGCACCGGTATCGATCTGGCGGCGCACTTCCATGAAATTGGGGTCAAAGCGACGGTTGAAACCCACCATCAGCTTGGCCTTTTCCTTGACAACCGTAGCAAGGCACTGGCGCACGCGGGCCACCGAAAGATCAACCGGCTTTTCACAAAAAATGGCTTTGCCCGCCCGCGCCGCCTGCTCGATCATGTCGGCATGCATGTCGGTGGGTGTGGTGATAAGAACCGCGTCGATGTCTTTGGCATTCATGATGTCATCAATGCTACGCACTTCAGCACCCAGCGTGCTGGCAACAGCTGCGGCAGCTTCGGGGAAGGCATCGGCAACGGCAACGAGCTTGGCTTGCGGAATGGATGCAATCGCACCCGCATGCACCTTGCCGATACGGCCAGCGCCGAGCAGTCCGAGTCTAACGCTCATGGGCATTTCCCCTCTGTGATGGATAACCCGATCTAAATGCCAAGGCTTGCTGGCTGTCAAACAAAAATCAGAGCAAAAATTCCATTTTCACCAACCATGGCAATTCTGCTCCGCTCAATCGCGCTGCAAGGATCTCCAGCCGGAAATGCCAGCAAAATAGATGGAAGATGCAATCCACAACCACAGCACCGCCGGATGCAGCATGTCACGCCCCGGTATCACCAAGAGCAGTGTTGCCACACCCCAAATGGCCGTCACCGGAATGGTAATCGCCGCCCAAGCCTTCACCCGCAGCGGATGCACGAATTTCAGGGGAACGAATGTCAAAATGCATAAAATAGCGATGACGATAAAGTTCACGACCTGGCTCGTCTGCAGCACGTGAAAATATAAAACCACCACATTCCACACGGCCGGAAAGCCGACGAAATAATAGTCATCCGATTTGATGCCCACATTGGCAAATGTGTAGCAGGAAACCGCCATAATGGCGGCAGCGGTGAACACCGCCAGCCAATCCGGCACCATGCCGAACCAATAGATCATGAGGGCAGGAACAGCGACGTAATTGAAGAAATCGATCACATTATCGAGCGTGCGCCCGTCTACATTGGGCGTGTATTGGAGAACATTGGCCTTGCGCGCCAGAAACCCATCCACCCCATCCACAAATAGGGCAACACCCAGCCAAAGGAACGCGACGGTGATGTTGCTGTTCAGCACAGCTACAACCGCCAGAAATCCCAGCACGATGCCACTGGCCGTGAACAGGTGAACGGCCCAAGCCAGCCCCGCGCGCTTAGGATTCTTGATGCCCGTCCGAAACTCCACCCGCTTTATTCCCCTCATTGCCCCAAAAAACTGAGGTTAGCCTGCTGAAAGATGCCGCTCAAAAGCCGTTGCGCTTGAGCCAATCCTTCATCTCCGCAATTTCGCTTTCCTGCGCCGCGATGACCTTCTGCGCAAGGGCTTTCACTTCCGGGTCAGCACCCTTTTCCAGCACAATGCGCGCCATGTCGATGGCACCCTGGTGATGGGGGATCATGCCGCGCATGAAATCGGCATCCGCATTGCCGGTTTGCTCGCCCGCCATGTCCTCATGCATCTTGTTCATAGCATCGGCGAAAATACCACTTCCGGGGGTTGCGTTCATCATATGGGTTCCAGGGTCATGCCCCACCCCGCTCATCATCCCGAACATGCCGGAAAAGACTGTAAAAACGACAATGCCAATGCCTGCGGCAAGGCCAATCCAGAAATTGCGGTCCATGAAATTTTCCCTTCGTTAAGAAGGGCAGCTTACCCGCTGCGGGCCCCACCGCCAATGCCGGGCGTGCGGGTCATGGCAAAATAGATGCCAGCATAGGAAAGGCTGGCGAATATCAGCCCCAGCACCACCCCACCCGCCACTAAGGGCAGGAAAATACTGCCAATAGTCTCGAAACTGAAAAACTTTTGCACCAGCATGCCCATATCCGCCTCAGCCACACTGGCCTGCTGGTTCAGCAGCAAATTGCCGAGCTGATAGGAAGATAGCCAAATGAAAGGCAGCGTCGCCGGATTGCCGACCACCTGCCCGATCAGGGAAGCCAGAATACTCACCCTCAGAAAGATGGACATGCCCACGCAAAAGGCCAGATGCAGGCCCAGAAACGGGGTAAAGGACACAAAAACCCCAATCGCAAATCCCAGTGCCACACTATGCGGATGGTGCCGCAATCGCTTGAGCCTGTGCCACAGATAAAGCCAGCCCCGCTGTAGCCCGCCACGCGGCCAAATGGCCTCACGCGCCCTTGCAATCATCTTGGCCGGATATCTGCGCGAAAACATCATGGATGGCGGCTCGTAACTTCCGGTTTTTGAACTTTCAAGAATCTAGCCCAACGAGATGAACGGCCTGTGACTCCATCGAGCTTATCATCCATAAGATGAATAAATTACAAGCCGCACGCATGGCAGGCAGAAAATCGATTGCGTCGCTGATGATCTGATCGGGAATGTGCAAATCCACGGGCCTGTTCCGTCACAGAACTGTCACAAAAATGTTCTTCACCTTCATCGCTTTGCATGTTTGAAATTAGCCTCACGCAGACTGGATCAGGGGTAAAAAATGCAAAGTGATGAGGCCATCAAGACACAAGCTCCCGCCGCAAAAGAGCCCAAGGTAAACAAGGCCGAAAAATTGCCGCGCGCCAAACGGGCCGACAAAAAGCCCAAGCCTCTGGCAGGACACTTGGAATCCGTAACGCTGGATCTAGAGGCGGACCCTGCGCGCGCACTCACTTTCACCATCGCCCCCAAGACAGGCGCCAAGCGCGTGATCAGCGTGGAAGCGACAGGCGAGGCGCGCCAGAGCGCATTAACAATGCTGCTGGCCGCCAAGTTCGAGGGCAAGAAAATCACGGTCACCGTTGGTGAACAAAACGCTTCTGTTGCCCGCACGCTTGAATTCAAATCCAAGCCGCGCGGCAAATAAACCCCCACACCGCTACAAATGAAAACGCCCTCCCCGCTTGAGCGGGAAGAGCGCTTGATTGTCTTTCGGACCTGAAAAAGATCCGTCAGTTATCAATCATACAGAACCGCCGCAACCTTGGGGTCGGTAATGTTGGTCTTGTCGTACCAGTAGAAGCCGGTATCGATGACCTTCGGCAGGGTTTCGCCCTTCATGGCCTTGGCCAGCGAATTGACGACGCATTCGCCAATGCCAACGGGGTTCTGGGTGATGGAACCGAGCAGGGTGCCGTCCAAGATGGCATCCTTCTGGGTCTTGCCGGAGTCATAGCCAACGCCCACAACCTTGGCGCCGCTTTCCTTCAGCGCAACGGCCAGACCCACCGCAGTGCCTTCGTTGGAAGCGAAGATGCCCTTGAGGTTCGGGAACGCCTGCAGCGTTGCCTTGATGTCGTCCGTGGCCTTCAGCGCATCATTGGCATACTTGATGTCAACGATGGTGATCTTGGGGTACTTTTCCTTGATCCGGTTCACGAAGCCATCGCGGCGGCCAATACCCGTGGCCGACGTCTGGTCATGAATCTGGGCCGCCACTTCGCCTTCCCCGCCAATGGCTTCAGCAAGCTTATCGGCAGCGGCACCCGCAGCGTTCACGTTGTCGGTGGTGCAGGTGGTGAGCGGCAGATCGCTTTCAACGCCTGAGTCGAAAGCAACGATCGGAATGCCGGCATCAGCGGCCTTCTGCAGGGCCGGAACCTGGGCCTGCGAGTCGAGCGCGGCAAAGCCGAGGCCCTGGGGCTTCTTGGCAATAGCGGCGTTCAGAATGTCCGTCTGCTTGTCGATTTCAGCTTCGGTATTCGGACCTTCGAAAGTGATGGTGACACCGTTGGCGGCAGCAGCCGATTCAGCGCCAGACTTCACAGCCTGCCAGAACTGGTGGCTGAAACCCTTGGCGATGATCGGGAAATAGGTATCTGCCGCAATGGCAGGGGCCGCAGACATGGCGGCAGCACCCAACAATGCAGCGGCGAACAAGCTCTTTTTCATTTGTCGTCCTCCTGACAGGTTTTCTTTTGCCGCATCAGGCTGCGGCGACCATGTTGGCAAGGTTCTCTCACCCGTCCTACATTTTTTTCCGCAGCACAATGTCAACATAGACTGCGATGATGATGATAAGGCCCGTCACCACGATTTTCCACTCCTCCTGCACACCCATAATGCGTAGGCCGTTGGTAAGAACGCTCATGATGAAGGCCCCGATGATGGTGCCCAGAATGGTGCCGCGGCCACCGGCAAGCGAAGTGCCGCCGATAACAGCCGCCGCAATGGCGTCAAGCTCATAGCCCAAGCCTAAGGCAGGCTGCGCGGAATTCAGGCGCGAGGACACAAGAAGCCCCGCAACACCGCAAATCGCACCACTGAGCGCATAGGTCGTGATCTTCCAGAAATCAACATTCATGCCCGAAAGGCGTGCAGCTTCTTCATTGCTGCCAAGCGCAAAGATATAGCGGCCAAGAATGGTACGGTTGAGCATGATCGAGGCGATGATGGCCACGATGAACATGATGAAAACGCCATTGGGAATTTCAAGCCCGGGGATCAGCAGCGTGATCGAGCTTTCCGGCGAGATGTACTGATAGCTCGGCGTGCTGTTGAAATAGATGGGCTTGGCTTCGGAGAACACCAGTGCAAGCCCACGCGCAATCTGCATCATGCCCAGCGTAGCAATGAACGGAGGGATTTTGAGCTTGGCGATGGTCCAGCCTGAAAAAGCCCCCATCAAGCCACCTGAAGCCAGTGCCCCGACAATGCCCAGCGGCAATGGCAGGCCGAGATTGGTCAGAACAAGACCCGCCACAACAGCCGTCAGCGTCATCATCGTGCCAACCGCCAAGTCAATGCCACCGGCGATAATCACGAATGTAACCGCAACCCCCAGCACGCCGTTCACAGCGGTGGCCTGCATGATGTTGACCATGTTATTCCACGCCGCAAAGTTGGGCGCGAAAATGCTGAAGAACAGCAACATGATGACCAGCACCGCAAAGGCCACCACCTTCTGCAACGCGGCCATGGTGAACATGCCGCCCTTGCCGTCCTGCTGTTCGCTCAATGTCGTGTCTGTCATGGTTCTGATCTTCCAGAATTAAGCGACGTTGTACTGGCGCTGGGTGGCCAGGGTCATAATGGATTCTTGGGTCGCAGTACGCCCGTCAAGCTCGCCTGTAATGCGGCCTTCGCTCATCACAATGATGCGGTGCGACAGGCGCAGCACTTCGGGCAGTTCTGACGAAATCACCACAATCGCCTTGCCTTGATCGGCAAGCCCTTGCAGCAGCTTGTAGACTTCAGCCTTGGCACCAACATCAATGCCGCGCGTCGGCTCGTCAAAGATGAGAATGTCGCAATCACGCAAGAGCCATTTGGAAATGACCACCTTCTGCTGGTTGCCGCCCGAAAGCAGACGGGTTTCCTGATCCACATTCGGGGTTTTGATCTTGAGAAGATCGACAAAGCTGGCCGCCACCTTGTACATGGCACTGTCCTGCATCCACATGCGGCCAGAGGCATAGCGTTCCCACGAAGCAATCGTCACATTGTCACGCACCGACATCGGCGTGACGAGCCCGAAATGCTTGCGGTCTTCGCTGAGATAAGCAAGGCCAAGCCGCACGGCATCGCGCGGGCTTTTGATATTCACACGCTTGCCGCGCACATGCACTTCGCCGCTGTCGATGGGGTCTGCTCCGAAAATGGCCCGTGCCACCTCCGTGCGCCCGGCACCCATCAACCCGGCAAAGCCCAAGATCTCGCCCTTCCGCAAGCAGAAGCTCACATCGCGGATAGCCCGGCCCCGCTTAAGCCCCACCACTTTCAGCGCCTCTTGTACGCCCGGCTTGCCCTCAGCCCGCTCAGCGTCGCCTAATTCGCGGCCCACCATCAGCGAAATGATCTTGGAGATGGAGGTTCCAGCGGCAGGCAATGTTTCAATCGTCTGGCCATCACGCATGACGGTGATGCGATCAGCAATGCGCTTCACCTCATCCATCTTGTGGGTGATATAGACAATGCCAACCCCTTGCGCCTTCAAATCGGCGATCAGCGTGAACAGATGCTCGACCTCGGTTTCGGTCAGTGCCGAGGTAGGCTCGTCCATAACCAGCACTTTGGATTTGTAGGACAGTGCCTTTGCGATCTCGACAAGTTGCTGGCGGGCCACCGTTAAGTGGCCAACTTCAGCCTCCGGATCGATATCCACCTTCATGCGCTCAAAAATTTCAGCAGCATCGGCGTTCATTTGGGCTTCATTCACCAACATGCCGAAACCGCGGCGCGGTTCGCGACCGATGAAAATGTTCTGGGCGGTGGTCAGATGCGGCATCAGGTGGAGTTCCTGATGGATGATATTGATGCCCATATTCTGAGCCGTGCGCGGATCAGGAATGGCAACTTCTTTGCCTTCAACCTGAATGGAGCCGCTGTCGGGCTGATAAACACCCGTGAGAATTTTCATGAGGGTGGATTTGCCCGCCCCATTTTCGCCCATCAGGGCCAGCACTTCACCGGCATGAAGGTCAAGCTGTGCCTGACGCAAAGCATGCACACCGGGAAACCGCTTTTCGATATTCCGCATCACCACAAGCGGCGCGTCAACCGACGCCTGGCTCGCGGCCTTGTCTGTGGAGATGCTGCGCTTCGCACTCATCTTGACGTTCAGTTCCCTCGCATCCGGCGTGTTTTCCACGTCCAGATCATTCTACACATTTCGGGGGAGAGACAAGCGCCATAAACGCCCGTTTTCCTGTGGCTTGGCGCACAGGAAACGATGACGCTTCAATCCCGGCAAGACAGGCTTTTCGCCCCTTTCTTTGCGCCGGGCGGCATGAACAAGCGCGGTTCATTCCTCCCTGCCTGAGTCATCGCAAAAGCAGCAAATAGTTGCAAGTCAAATGTTCCCTTGCCTCAAATTGTATCTTGAATGTAGCATTATGCCTCAAATAGAAGTGGGTGAAACTACCATGCGCCGCGTCAGCATCACCGAAATCGTCCAATATACGGGCCTTTCCCGCGCCACCGTGGACCGGGTGATGAACAATCGTGGGCAAGTTCACCCGCGCACCCGCCGGGTGGTCGAAGAAGCCATCCATGCGCTGAGTTCGCAGGATACCATTACCGCCCTTTCCGGCCCTCCGGCCGATTTCGTTTCCCGCGTAGGCCGCGGCATGGCGGCCCAGTTGAAACTCGCTTGGGAAATATCGCGCGCGGCGGGTGCTTTCCACGACATGTATCAGGCTGACGAAAACGAGCTTTTGGATGTCATCGGCAAGCTATGCCTCGATGTTTCGCGCCCCCTCATCATTACCGCCAAGAATACCCAACGCCTGACTGATCTGCTGCGCCAAGCGCGTGCGCGTGGCAAGCGCATCATCACCCTGGTATCCGATCTTGCGCCGGATGCTCGCGATGGCTTTGTCGGCATCGACAACCGAGCGGCCGGGCAAACCGCCGCCTATCTCATCGGCCGCGCTGCGGGCGGCAAGCCGGCCCAGGTAGCCATGGTGGTGGGCGACACATCCTTCCGCTGCCATGAGGAGCGCGAAATCGGCTTCCGCAATCGCCTGCGTGCCAATTTCCCGGATGTGGCGATCACCGGCGAAGCGCGTGGGCAGGATAGCCCCGCCCTCACCCACGAATCCGTGTTGCGCTTGCTGACAGAACAGCCCTCCCTTTCGGCCATCTACAATGTTGGCGGTGGAAATATGGGGCTGGTGGATGCCATCCGTGAGGTCGGCCGCGCGCAGGATATGATCGTGGTGGTGCATGAGATGAACCACATCACCGTGCCGCTATTGAAAGAAGGCCAAGTCGATTTCGCCATTGCAGGCAACCCAGCCGAGCAACTCAAAGAAGCCATCCGCCTAGCCAGTGCGGAAAAGCCCGGTGCCATGCGCGAAGTGACCCTTCAAGACTTCTATGTCTTCACCCGTTTTAATGTGCCCGGCTTTGCCCAATCCATCTGATAAAGGAGCCGCCAAATGGATGACCTTGATTACGGCACCCGCGACAAGCGCGGCGATTGGCGCCCCAATGGCAAGCTCAAACCCGCCCCGCTGATAGCTTGGCCCGTTCAGCCCTTGGCGATCCTCAAATGGCTGCCGAGCTATTTCCTGCCGTGGAACCTGGCTTTCGCGCTGTCGGCCCTGGCCTATTGGCAATGGATCATTCCAGAAGTGAGCGTGATGCAGAAGCTTTCATGGGGCTGGGCTTTGCAGCTTCTGCTCATCAACAGCATTGCGGTGTTCCTGTTCTATGGCGCCTTCGAGTGCCGCCTCTATATCGCCCGCGCGCAAGGCGCGCGTTTCAAATACAACGCCAAATTCCCCGCCGACCAGAAAAGCCGCGCCTTCTTCTTCCAGCGCCAGAATATCGACAGCCTGATCCGCGCCTTTGGCAGTGCTGTACCGATCTGGACCGCGTTTGAAGTGCTGATCCTGCATCTATATGCAACAGGTGCCGTGCCGTGGGTGAGTTTCAGCGAAAATCCTTGGTATCTGTTCGGCTTGTTTCTGGTTCTACCACTTATCCATGAGCTGCATTTCTTCGCCATCCACCGGCTCATCCACACGCCGTTTCTTTATAAGTGGGTGCATTCGGTGCATCATAATTCGGTGAACCCTTCGCCGTGGTCATCGCTTTCCATGCATCCGGTGGAGCATCTGCTTTATTTTTCGCTCGCCCTGCTCCACATCCTCATTCCCTCAAACCCCCTGCTTGCCATTTATCAGCTACATTTTTCAGGCTTTGGCGCGGTGGTGGGCCATGTCGGCTTTGACCGCGTGGAAATGGGTGAGAACAAGGCCATCCCCAGCCACGCCTTCGCGCATTATTTGCACCACAAATATTTTGAGGTGAACTATGCCGACGGCCTCATCCCCTTCGATAAATGGTTCGGCACCTGGCATGACGGCACGCCTGAAGGTGACGCCCAAATGCAGGCCCGCCGCCGCGCCGCCTTGCCATGACTAGGCCGATATAGCCGCCCGGATGAAATCCATGCTTTCGCGCAAGGCAGGTGCGGCATCCGCCAGCTCATGCACCTGCGGCGAGAACGGCTCATAGGAAAAGGCACCCGCATAGCCCGCATCCAGCAAAGCGCGGATCTGTTCGACATTGCCCAACCGGTCGCGGCCATCGACAAGAATGCGGTGACCATCCTGCATCTGTTCAGGCGTCAGTGATGGATCGATGACGCCGGAGATATGAACAATGCCCGTATGCTCAGCAAAGATTGGCCCACCACCGGCCAAGTGATGATGGAACGTGTCATGAACGAGCTTGAAACGCCCAACCCCACCCACCGACCGGATCGCTGCCACCGCTTCCGACTTATGGCGCAAGGAGGAGGTTACAAAGCCCAAAGGCTCAATGAGGCCCACAATATCAGCCGCCGCCAACATGGGCAGTATCGCCGCCAATGCCTCAGCCAAAGCCGCCGCCCGCTCGGCATCACTCAAGGCCGGTGCATCATTGCGCGGAATGAGATTGATGGTTTCAGCGCCCGATTCTTTGGCCTGATCGATGAGCAACTGCACCTTGGCCCGCATGGCCGGATTCCAATCGTTGAACCCATAAGCTTCCGAAAGCCCCAGCAAACGCAGGCCTTTCGCGCGCACATATGCGCCAATCGCCTGCGCGGGTTCCCCATCGAAAAACGCCGCCGTGGTGAGCTTCTTGTCCGCCAGATCATTGCGAAGCTCAACACCA
>CAJBCQ010000087.1 GCA_903951595.1 uncultured Hyphomicrobiales bacterium
AGCGGCTGGGTTGTTTGATGTCTCCCATATGGGCCAAGCCTTCCTCACCGGCCCAACCCACGAAACGGTTGCGCGGGCGCTCGAAAAGCTGGTGCCGGGGGATATTCTGGGGCTTGCCCCCGGGCAAATCCGCTACACGCAATTCACATCCCAAACCGGCGGCACGCTGGATGATCTGATGGTGACGCGATTGGCTGAAAATGGCCGTCTCTATCTCGTCGTCAATGCCTCACGAAAAGCTGAGGATTACGCGTGGATGCGGGCGCATTTGCCTGAAGGCATCACGCTCGAACCGCTTGCGCGCGCGCTTGTGGCCCTGCAGGGGCCGAAGGCGGAAATGGTGTTGGCACGGCATGCGCCGCAATTGGCGGCCATGCCATTTATGACGGCGACACCCGCCCTGATCTCCGGCATCCCTGCCCATGTCTCGCGGTCTGGTTATACGGGCGAGGATGGTTATGAAATCAGTGTCGCGGACAGTGATGTGGCCGCATTGGTGCAGAAGCTTTTGGTGGAACCGGAAGTCAAACCCATCGGCCTTGGCGCGCGCGATAGTTTGCGGCTGGAAGCCGGGCTTTGCCTTTATGGGCATGAGCTGGATGAAACGATCAGCCCGGTGGAAGCTGGGCTTGTTTGGTCCATCGGCAAAAGGCGGCGCGCGGAAGGCGGGTTTATGGGTGCGCAACGCATCAGCCAAGAATTGCGCGATGGCTCGTCACGCTTGCGTGTGGGGCTGAAGCCGGAAGGCAGGGCACCTGCGCGCGAAGGCACCGAGATTCAAGATATGGATGGTCGCACCATCGGCATTGTCACCTCTGGCGGCTTTGGGGCCAGTGTCGGTGGGCCGATTGCGATAGGCTTTGTTGAAACCGCCAAGGCCAAGCCCGGCACCCAGGTTCAACTCATCGTTCGCGGCAAGCCTCTGGCAGCCAGCGTCAGCCCCCTTCCCTTCATTCCCACAAGTTACAAAAAGCAGGAGAAACGCTAATGACAACGCTGTTCACACAAGAGCATGAGTGGATCAAACTAGATGGTGACATCGCCACGGTCGGCATTACCGATCATGCCCAGAGCCAGTTGGGTGACGTTGTGTTCGTCGAGCTTCCCGCCATTGGCAAAAAAGTTTCCAAGGGTGGCGATGCGGCCGTTGTGGAAAGCGTGAAAGCGGCAAGCGAGGTTTATGCGCCGATCACCGGTGAAGTGGTGGAGGTGAACAAGGCACTGGAAGCCGAACCGGGCAAGGTGAACCTCGAACCCGAAGCGGGTGCGTGGTTCTTCAAGATCCGGGTTGCCGACAAGTCCGAACTCGACGGCCTCATGGATGCGGCCGCCTATCAGTCCTTCATCGCCTGAACCGGAGAGACAGCACATGCCCCGCGCAAGCCTGAGTGAACTGGAACCCGGTGCCAATTTTATCCGCCGCCATATTGGCCCGTCATCTGCCGAAACCGCTTCGATGCTGAAGGCATTGGGTGCATCATCGCTGGATGAATTTATCAACCGCGTGATTCCGGCCCAGATACGAGCTGCAAGGCCGCTCGATCTGCCGCCTGCGAAGGCTGAACGCACAGCCCTTTCCTATTTACGCAAGATGGCGGATCGGAATGAGGTTTTCACCTCCATGATCGGCATGGGCTATTATGGCACCGTCACGCCCAAGGTTCTGCTGCGAAATATCCTCGAAAATCCGGGCTGGTATACGGCCTACACGCCCTATCAGGCCGAGGTGAGCCAGGGCCGCATGGAAGCCCTGCTCAATTATCAGCAGATGGTGGTGGATTTGACGGGGATGGAGCTGGCCAATGCCTCGCTGCTCGACGAAGGAACTGCTGCTGCCGAAGCCATGGCGATGGCCAAGCGCGCGGGCGCATCGTCTGCCAATGCTTTCTTCGTGGATCGGGACACGCATCCGCAAACCATTGGCGTGGTGCAGACGCGGGCGGAGGCTTTCGGTTATGACATCATCATAGGGGATCCGCTGACGGAATTGGACGCCGCAAAAGTTTTCGGCGCGCTGCTTTCCTATCCCGGCTCGTCGGGCGAAGTGCGGGATTTCCGCGGCATTATCGCCAAGCTGCATGAGGCCAAGGCGTTGGCGATCATGGCGACAGATTTGCTGGCATTGGCTGTGCTAACGCCACCGGGTGAATTGGGGGCGGATATTGCGGTGGGTTCGGCCCAGCGTTTCGGCGTGCCGATGGGCTATGGTGGCCCGCATGCGGCCTTCTTTGCCACGCGCGATGAATATAAGCGCGCCATGCCAGGCCGGGTCATCGGGGTGTCGGTCGATGCTGCCGGCAACCGGGCTTTACGCATGGCTTTGCAAACGCGCGAGCAGCATATCCGGCGCGAAAAGGCCACGAGCAATATCTGCACCGCGCAGGTGTTGCTGGCTGTTATGGCTTCCATGTTCGCGGTTTATAATGGGCCAGAAGGCATCCGCCGCATGGCCGAGCGCACACACCGTTTGGCGGCCATCTTTGCGGATGCGGTGAAGGGCTTTGGCTATGAAGTTTCCAGCAAGAGCTTTTTTGACACGGTGACGCTGCATGTGCCGGGGCGTGCCCATGCACTCATCGCCAAGGCGCGCGAAAAGCGCATCAATTTGCGCTTTGTGGATGCCGATCATTTGGGGGTTTCGTTCGATCAATCCACGCGGCGGCAAGAGTTGGAACGCCTGCTCACGGTGTTCAAAACGGATGCGCTGGACAAGGCCAAGCTTGATGAGCTTGACGCGCGCACGGGCGAGGTGATCCAGCCTGCCCTTCGGCGCACGTCGGGCTTTCTCACGCATCCTGTTTTCAGCCGCTATCATTCGGAAACTGAGATGCTGCGTTATCTGCGGCATTTGCAGTCGAAAGATATTGCGCTGGACCGTTCGATGATTGCGCTGGGTTCCTGCACCATGAAGCTCAATGCCACGACGGAGATGATTCCGATTACGTGGCGCAATTTTGCGATGATGCATCCGTTTGCGCCCTTGGAGCAGACGCAAGGCTATCAGCAGCTTTTCGAAGAACTCGAAGCCATGCTGTGTGAGATCACGGGCTTTGATGCGGTGTCGTTGCAGCCTAATGCGGGATCGCAGGGTGAATATGCGGGGCTTTTGGCGATCCGCAATTATCACCATGGCAATGGCAACCAGCATCGCGACATCTGCCTCATCCCCACATCTGCCCATGGCACCAACCCGGCTTCTGCCGTGATGGCGGGGCTTAAGGTGGTGGCGGTGGCGTGTGACGCGCAGGGCAATGTCGATATTGCCGATCTTGAAGCCAAGGCAAAGCAGCATAGCGCCCATTTGGCTGCGCTCATGCTGACCTATCCTTCCACGCATGGCGTGTTTGAAGCGGGTGTGAAGGACATCTGCGCCATTGTGCATGGGCAAGGGGGCCAAGTTTATATGGATGGTGCCAATCTCAACGCGCAAGTGGGCCTCATGCGGCCTGCTGAGTTGGGGGCGGATGTTTGCCATATGAATTTGCACAAGACCTTCTGCATTCCGCATGGCGGCGGTGGCCCGGGTATGGGGCCGATTGGGGTGCGCGCGCATCTGGCACCGCATTTGCCGGGGCATCCGGTGGTGACGGGTGTGAACCCGGCAGCCGGGCGTGACCAGCATCAGGGGCCGGTATCAGCAGCACCTTGGGGCTCGGCGTCAATTTTGCCGATCTCATGGGCCTATATCGCCATGATGGGGGGTGAGGGGCTGACAGAGGCCACCCGCATCGCCATCCTCAATGCCAATTACATCGCCCATCGCCTGAAGGATCACTTCCCCGTGCTTTACACCGGCCCCGGCGGGCATGTGGCGCATGAATGCATCATCGACATGCGCTGGATGAAGGAAGCGGCTGGGGTGGGCGTGGAGGATGTGGCCAAGCGGCTGGTCGATTACGGCTTCCATGCGCCAACGATGAGCTTTCCGGTGCCCGACACCATGATGATCGAGCCTACTGAAAGCGAAGCCAAGGGCGAGTTGGACCGGTTCTGCGATGCGATGATCGAAATTCGCCGCGAGATTGCGGAGATTGTGGCGGGCGTGGCGGATCGGAATGACAATGTGCTGAAACACGCGCCGCATACCCATGCGCTGTTGTTTGGCGAGTGGACGCGCAGCTATTCCAAAGAAAAGGCGTTCTTTCCGCTCAAGGCTGGACAGCCAGACAAATATTGGCCGCCTGTGGGGCGCGTGGATAATGTGTTCGGTGATCGCAATCTGGTGTGCACCTGCCCGCCGATGGAGGCTTACGCGCAAGCCGCAGAGTAACGCTTGGTAAAAAACAGGGCCGACCTCCTTGCGGGGGTCGGCCCTTTTGTTTCAGGTCAGGACGGCCTTCAGTTCAGGCGATCGGAAATTCCGGCAATCGAATCATCCACCAGCTTGACGCCTGCTGCACTGGCACTTTGGGCGGCGATCAGCTTGGCCGCCGCAGCAACAGCCAGATCCGTTGCGACCGCGCGCACTTCCTTGATGGCCAAGGCTTCAGCCTGCGCGATTTTGGCCTGCGCCGAGGCGGTGCGGCGTTCGAGCATTTCGGCCATCTTGCGGCGGGATTCCTTGGCGAAGGCTTCGGCTTCCGCCTTGGCCTGCTCCACGATGGATTGGGCTTCGGTGGCAGCTTCTGCGGCCTTACGGCGGTAATCGGAGATCAGCGCTTCGGCTTCCTCACGAAGCTGCTCGGCTTCTTTGAGTTCACGTGCGATGCGCGTGCTGCGGTCATCCAGACCCTTGGTCAGCAAGCCCGGCACTTTCATGCGGACAAGAATGCCGAGGAAGATGACGAGGGCCAAAAAGGCAAAGAAAGTGGCGTCCAAAAATGGCATATGCGTGCTCCCTTAGCCCTTTGCTGCGTCAGCGACAGCCTTGGCGGCGTCTGCGGCGCTGACCTTGCCGCCGGTCAGGCTTGCCACGATGTCTTGCGCGGCGGTTTCGGCCACGGAGGTGATGTCGGCCAGCGCCTTCTGCTTGGAAGCGGTGATGCGGGCTTCGGCATCCGCCACTTGCTTGGCAAGCTTCTGCTCAATGGCGGCGCGTTCAGAATCGATCTGGGCGGTCACGGTATCGCGGGCACCCTGGGCGATGCCGGAAGCCTGTTTGCGGGCTTCGGCGATCTTGGCCTCATAATCGGCGATTACGGCCTGTGTCTCATCCCGCAAGGCCTTGGCGCGGGCAAGATCGCCCGAGATGCGGCCGCGGCGGGCTTCGAGAACGGCAGCCACGCGCGGCAGGGCCACGCGGGACATCAGAATGTAGAGAAGTCCGAAGGCAATCGCCAGCCACAGAAGCTGCGACGGAAAAGTGGATGCGTCCAGCGGCGGGAAAGCGCTGCCATGGCCGCCTTCGGCCTCGGTTGTGGCCGTGGTTTCAGTTGTCGTGGCCATGTTCGACATGGTGGTTGCCTCTCATATACAGGTGAACGGGCCACGCCCGAAGGCGCGGCCCTGAACCAAACCTGAAGCCGATCCGCCTTACTTGACGAAGAGCAGCAGCAGCGCGACGACGAGCGAGAAGATGCCAAGACCTTCCGCGAGGGCCGCGCCGATGAGGGCGTTGGTGAACTGGGCCGGGGCAGCGGCCGGATTGCGCAGGGCACCCGTGAGGTAGTTACCGAAAATGGTCCCCACGCCAATGCCCGCACCACCCATGCCAATGCAGGCAATACCAGCACCAATCAGCTTTGCGGCTTCAGCATCCATTTGTCTTCTCCTTTGGAATTGGATTTCTGTTTCGAGGTTTCTGGGCCTTAGTGGCCCGGATGGAGCGCGTCGTTAAGATAGACGCATGTGAGGATCGCGAACACGAAGGCCTGAAGGAAGGCCACGAGGAACTCAAGCGCGGTCAGCGCCACGGCCATGCCCAAGGGGAAGATGGCACCGAAATAGCCAATCCCACCCGAAGCCACCATAAGGGCCACGAAGCCCGAAAACACCTTCAGCACGATGTGGCCAGCCAGCATGTTACCGAACAGACGAAGGCCAAGGCTGACAGGGCGCGACAGGAAGGAGATCACTTCGATCAGCGAAATGAATGGCAGAATAAAGATCGGCACGCCCGAGGGCACGAAGAGTTTGAAGAAGTGCAGGCCATGCTTATAGATGCCAACTGCCAGCACGATGAGAATGACCATCACCGCCAGTGTGGCCGTGATAATGACATGGCTCGTGACCGTGAAGAAATAGGGCATCATGCCAAGGAAATTCGCCATCAGCACGAATGAGAACAGCGAGAAAACGAGGGGGAAGAATTTCATGCCCTCATGGCCCAGCACCTGATGCACCATCTTCTCGATGAATTCGTACCAAAGCTCCGTAACCGACTGCAAACGGCCCGGCACCAGGGCGCGCCGCGCTGTGCCAGCCACCAGCGTAAAGGTGATCAGGAAAACCGCAGCCAACATGAACAGCGCGGAATTGGTGAAGGCAAAGCTCATCCCGCCCATATCCGGGAGGCTAAAATATTCGTGGACCTGGAATTGGTGGATCGGATCGATCGTCTGCGCTGCCAAGTGCTTAACCCCTGCGGTCTTTTTCTGCCTCGCGCTGGGCTTGCCGCCCGGCGCGTGCCATGTTGAGAATGCCAGCGGCAAAACCCAGTAGAGTGAAAACAATCAACCCTAAGGGTAAGGTTCCCAAAAGCTGATCGAGTGCCCAGCCTAGAAAACCACCGACAAGAATTCCCGCCACAAACTCTGAAGCCAGACGCGCGGCCTTGCCATAAGCGGAGCCAGCAGCCTCTGAATTCAATGAAGATTTACCGGCAGGACCACGGAGTTCCGCGATCTCGGAGTCGATACGCTGCCCAAGTTGCCTTAGGCGGTCATCGAGCCTTCCTTCTTCCGGCGTTCCCACCGTTCCTTTCGTGCGCTTTGGACCGGATGGGTGCATTTCTGTCTCCCAGTCCCCCAAATGGCACAAAAAGCCCGGAAAACCCTTTAAACTCGCGGCAGAAGATAGTTGCGGCGACTGCGGGTGTCAAGCAAGCCTTTGGAACCACAAGGCCTTGTGATCCCTTGAGAATCCAGCCTCAAGCCCGCCCCTGCGGCGATTTGCGCTTCACCATGCGGCGGGCGGCGTGGAGAATCGGCTCGGTATAGCCTGAAGGCTGCACCCGGCCTTGCAGCACCAGATCCATCGCGGCTTTGAAAGCGATGGAGGAATCTGGGTTTTTGGCCATGGGCTTGTAGGCGGGATCGGTTTTGTTCTGGGCGTCCACCACAGCGGCCATGCGCTGCATGGTTTGGCGCAGTTGGGCCTCTGTCACAATACCGTGAAGCAGCCAATTGGCGATGTGCTGGCTGGATATGCGTAAAGTGGCGCGGTCTTCCATCAGGCCGACATTGTGAATGTCGGGCACTTTGGAGCAGCCAATGCCCTGATCGACCCAGCGCACGACATAGCCCAGAATGCCTTGGGCATTGTTGTCCAGTTCCTGCTGGATATCGGCAGGCGACCAGTTGGGCCGCACCGCCACGGGGATAGAGAGAATGTCGGCCAGTTTCGCCGGTTTGCGGTTGGCGATGGTCTTGCGAGCGGCGGCCACATCAATCTGGTGATAATGGATGGCGTGCAGTGTGGCGGCGGTGGGCGATGGCACCCAGGCGGTGGAGGCACCCGATTTGGGGTGGCCTGCCTTCAGGCTGAGCATTTCGGCCATACGATCCGGCATGGCCCACATGCCCTTGCCGATTTGCGCCCGGCCGGCCATGCCGCAAGCCAGCCCCACATCGACATTGTTGTTCTCATAAGCTGCGATCCATGTGGCGGCTTTCATATCCGCCTTGCGGATCATGGGGCCTGCCTCGATGGAAGTGTGCATTTCATCGCCTGTGCGATCCAAGAAGCCGGTGTTGATGAAGCACACGCGATCCTTTGCCGCGCGGATCATTTCCTTCAAATTCACCGTGGTGCGGCGTTCCTCGTCCATGATGCCCATTTTCAGCGTACCGCGTGAAAGGCCCCAAGCCTTTTCGAGCTTGGCAAAGAAAGAAGCGGTGATGGCGGCTTCTTCCGGGCCGTGCAGCTTGGGGACCACGAAATAGGCCGAACCCAAGGCCGAATTGGCGCGTCTGCCCTTTTTGCCGATGTCATGCAGCGCGATGACCGAATTGACCAGACCGTCGATCAGATGCTCGGGAACCTCTTGGCCGTTGAGAAGAATGGCGTCGCTCGTCATCAGCAAGCCAACATTACGCACGAGCATCAGGGCGCGACCCTTGAGGGTGAGCTTGGCGCCATCCGGCTTTTTGTAGGTCCGATCCGCATTCAGCGCGCGGGTGATGGTTTTGCCGTTTTTCTCCAGCCTTTCGGTGAGATCACCTTTCATGAGGCCGAGCCAGTTGCGGTAAACGGTAACCTTATCTTCGGCATCCACGGCAGCAACGGAATCCTCGCAATCCATGATGGTGGTGAGCGCAGATTCGAGGATGACATCGGCGATGCCGGCTTTGTCGAGTTTCCCGATAGAGTTTGTTCTGTCGATGCGGATTTCAGCGTGTAGGCCGTTGTGAACCAGCACAAGGCTATCCGGTGATGCGGCCTTGCCGGTGAAGCCTGCAAATTGGCGGGGTGACTTGAAGCTGGTGGTGCTGCCGTTTTCGAGCATCGCCACGGCTTTGCCCTTGGCTATCTGCCAGCTTGTGACATCGGCATGTGAGCCCTTTTTCAGCGGGAAATTGTCATCCAGAAATTTGCGTGCCCAAGCCATCACCGCCGCACCGCGTTCGGCGTCATAGGCCTTGGGCATTTGGCCGGGGATCACGTCGGTGCCGTAGAGCGCATCATACAGTGAGCCCCAGCGGGCATTGGCGGCGTTCAGCGCATAACGCGCATTCATCACAGGCACGACGAGCTGCGGGCCTGCAAGCTTGGCAATTTCGGCATCGGCACGCGCGGAGGTGACTTTCACCGGGCCTTGATCGGGCACAATATAGCCGATCTTGCAGAGAAATTTTTCGTAAGACTTCAGGTCCGATACAGGGCCGCGATTGGATTTATGCCAGCTATCGATCTGAGCTTGGATCGCCGCGCGCTTTTCCAGTGCGGCGGCAATGCGCGGGGCATATTCGCTGATGAGCTTTTCCGCCGTATCCCAGAAGGCCTTGGGCTTGATACCGGTGCCGGGGAGGGCTTCTTTTTCGACAAAGCTTTTCAGTTCAGCAGCAATGGAGAGCTTCATTTGCCCAACCCTTTCAGTTTCGCAGGCTCCGGCCCGCCATAGGCCCAGTCCAATAGTTCAATGCTATGCAACACAGGCACATTTAACCCAAGTGCAATTTGTGTGAGGCAACCAATATTGCCTGCCGCAATGACATCAGGCTTGGCGCGCAGGATGTTTTCACGCTTGCGGGCACCTAATTGGGAAGCCATTTGCGGCTGCAAGATGTTGTAGGTACCAGCCGAGCCACAGCACATATGCGCTTCAGCAATGGGTGTGAGCGTGAAGCCTGCGCGGGTGAGCAAGGCTTGCGGCTCGGTTTTGAGCTTCTGGCCGTGTTGCAGACTGCAAGCGGAGTGATAAGCGACTTTCACATTTTTCGGCGACAAGGCAGGCAAAGCGAGCCTTGTGAGCAGTTCGCTCACATCCAGAAAACTCAAACCCGTTTCCCCGATGGCATGGGCATAGTCTTTCACCGTGGTGCCGCAGCCGGATGTGTTGATGATGACATGGTCTACATTCGCATCGCGCCAGGCTTTCACATTGGCTTTGGCCAAGCGATGGGCTTCATCCTGGCGGCCCAAATGATGGGACAGAGAGCCACAGCACCCTGCCCCCTTTGGCACCACCACTTCCACACCAAGGCGCGTGAGCAGACGAAGGGTGGCTGCGTTGATTTCCGGGTCCAGCACGGATTGCGCGCAGCCGGTGAGCAGGGCAACACGCATGGTTTTTACCGTGGCCTTATGTTCACCCGTGAAGCTTTGTGCAGCAGGCACATGGGCCGGGGCCAAGGCGAGCATGGCTTGAAGTTGGGGCGGGAATATTTTGGCAAAGGGGCGCGCCATTTTCGCGAGCTGCAAGGCCAAGCGCATACGGGTTGGATGGACCAGCACCTTTGCAAGAATTGAACGCAGAACACGTTCATGCAAGGGCCGCTTGTGGTGGGTTTCGATATGTGCGCGCGCCTGATCGACCAGATGCGCGTAATGCACGCCGGATGGGCAGGTTGTCATGCAGCCAAGGCAGGATAGGCAGCGGTCCACATGATGCACGGTTTCAGGTGCGGGCGGGCCACCCTTTTCCAGCATTTCCTGGATCATGTAGATGCGCCCACGCGGGCTGTCGCGTTCGTCTCCAGTCAGCACATAGGTGGGGCAAGTGGCGGTGCAGAAGCCGCAATGGACGCATGAGCGCAAGATTCCATCCGCCTCTTTGAGGCGCGGATTTTGAAGCTGGGCGGCGGTGAAACCCGTTTTCATCGCATGCGCCCCGGATTGAGAATATTTTGCGGATCAAAGGCGCTTTTCACGCGCGCATTCAGGGCCGCGAGGGGGGCGGGTTCTGGGGTCATGCAATCCACTTTTTCACGGATATTTTGTGCCGCCCGGATGAGCAGAGCATGGCCGCCCAACACTTTCACCGCCGCTTGCACTTGGCCTGCCCCGGCATCGCCCCGGTCTGGCAAGGCCAGCCACACAAGGCCGCCTGCCCAATCCATAAAGCCACGAGCCGACTGGACCGCGTCTAGCATACGGTGGCCATCCATCGGAGCCACGGACACGCGCCAGATCGCTTCATGCGATCCGGCATTCAGAACCACGGCATCGCGAATGGCGATCCATTGGGCGCGGGATATGGATTCGGCCAGAAGCGAAAGAGGCCCGAAATGCTTCAGCACCGTTTCCAGCATCACGCGGCGGGCGAAAAGGGATGGTGTGATGCCTTCAATGCGGATGAAGGTGTCGCGGGTTTGTGGCAGGTAGGCGGCGCCGGAAACTTCGGCTGCTGAACCCATGGCCGCACTCATCGCCTGGGCTGCATCCTGTGGCGCAAGCCCATGCACCACGAGGGTCATTTCACTTTCCGGGCGCGGCAAAACTTTCAGCGTGACTTCATGCAGCACCGCCAGCGTGCCCCAGCTTCCCGTCATGAGCTTCGGCAGGTCATAGCCTGTCACATTTTTGACGACACGCCCGCCTGCTTTGAAAATTTCACCCCGACCGGAAACGGCTTCAAAGCCTAACACATGATCGCGCACAGCACCGGCCTTGAGGCGGCGGGGGCCGGAAAGATTGGTGGCGATCATGCCGCCCAAGGTGCCCGTGCTTTGCGTGCCCAGAAGGGCCGATAGGTCTGGAGGTTCAAAGGCGAACATCTGCGATGCTTGAGCCAGAGCTGCTTCAGCCTGTTGGCGCGGAGTTCCGGCAAGTGCGGAAAAGACGAGTTCTTCCGGCTCATAAGAAGTGATGGCGTTCAGGCGTGACAGATCGAGCTTGCCTTCAGCCTTTACGGGTCTGGCCATGCCGCGCTTGGTACCGTTGCCCAGCACTTCAAGGCTTTTGGCATTGGCAATCGCTTCTTGCAGCTCTTTGAAATCCGCAGGCTGCATTTCAGAACCGTTCCAATTCAGGATGCGGCAACTGGCCGTGATGCACATGCATGCGGCCCATCTCCGCACAGCGATGAAGGGTGGGGAACACTTTGCCGGGATTGAGCAGGCTTTGGCTGTCAAAAGCGCATTTCAGCATCTGTTGCTGGGCCAGATCCGCTTTCGAGAACATTTCCGGCATAAGATCACGCTTTTCAACGCCGACGCCATGTTCACCGGTGAGAACGCCACCCATCGCTACGCACAGGCGCAAAATGTCTGCGCCGAATTTTTCGGCCCGTTCCAACTCGCCTTCGGCATTGGCATCAAACAGAATGAGAGGGTGCAGATTGCCATCGCCTGCGTGAAACACATTGGCGACGCGCAATCCATATTTTTTGGAAAGCTCGGCCATGCCGGTGAGCACTTGCGGCAGTTTTTTGCGCGGGATGGTGCCGTCCATGCACAGATAATCAGGCGAGATGCGGCCCACGGCCGGGAAGGCGGCCTTGCGCCCTGCCCAGAAATTCATACGCTCAGCTTCGGATTGGGAAGCGCGGATGGTGTCGGCACCATTGGCGCGGGCAATTTCGCTGACTTTCCCGATGAGATGATCGACTTCGGCTTCTGGGCCATCTAATTCCACAATCAGCAAGGCCTCTGCCTCCCGCGGATAGCCTGCATGCACGAAATCTTCTGCGGCGTGGATGGCAGGCTTGTCCATCATTTCCATGCCGCCGGGAATGATGCCGGCTGAGATGACATCGGCCACGCATTGACCTGCACTTTCGGATGAGCTGAAGCCCATGAGCAATGCGCGCGCGGTTTCGGGCTTACGCAATATGCGTACGGTGACTTGCGTGATGACGCCGAGCAGGCCTTCGGAACCGGTAACAAGGCCCAACAGATCGTAGCCGCCCGAATCCAGATGCTTGCCGCCGAGGCTGATGATCTCGCCCGTGATCAGCACCATTTCCACCCCCAGCACATTATTGGTGGTGAGGCCATATTTCAGGCAATGCACGCCGCCGGAATTTTCCGCCACATTGCCGCCGATGGAACAGGCGATCTGGGAGGATGGATCGGGGGCATAATAGAAGCCTTGGGCCTCCACGGCCTGTGTGATGGCAAGGTTCGTGACGCCCGGTTCCACACGCGCGACACGGTTGGCAAAGTCGATTTCGAGGATGCGGTTGAATTTGGCCAGCCCCAGCAGAATGGCATCGGCCAAGGGCAAGGCACCGCCGGAAAGGCCGGTTCCCGCCCCGCGCGGCACCACTCTTATGCCATTTTCATGGGCATAACCGAGAATGGCGGACACTTCGGCCACCGTTTCGGGCAGTACGACCACCAAGGGCATTTGGCGATAGGCGGTGAGGCCATCGGTCTCATAGACACGCATGGCGGGTTGGCTGTCTATCACGTTAGACGGGTTTGTCAGGCCTTTCAGGGCCGCGACAATGGCTTGACGCCGATCAAGAACGGATGCGTCGGGTGCTGGTAGGCTGATGCTCATGTGCTTGGTTTAGCGCAAAACAGGTGGAGAATTCGAGATGAAATTCCGTATGGCGGTTCTGGCGGCGGGTTTAATGGCCTTGGCGGGGGCTGCCCATGCCGAGGCAGATGCGGCCAAGGGCGAAAAACTGTTCAAGAAATGCTTGGCCTGCCATGTGGCAACCGAACCGGTGAACAAGGTTGGCCCCCATCTGCATGGCCTGATCGGGCGCAAGGCGGCCAGTGTGGAGGGCTATAAATATTCCGCTGCTATGCTGAAAAAGGGCGAGGAAGGCCTGATCTGGGACGAGGCCACACTGAGCGCATATCTGCCCAAGCCCATGGCCTTTGTGCCGGGCACCAAAATGGCCTTTGCGGGGCTGAAAAAGCCGGAAGAAATTGCCGATCTCATCGCCTATCTGAAGACGCAAACGCCCTAAAGGGCGGCGGATAATTTGGCGATTAGGGCGGCAGTGCTTGGGTGCGCTGCTGCCATTTTTGTGGCGGCCAGCACGGCTTGCGATTTCAGGATGACGCCGTCATCGAGGATTTTGAGGTGATTGGCTTTCAGCGTGGAGCCTGTGGTGGTGATGTCCACGATCACTTCGGCCGTGCCGGTGGCGGGTGCGCCTTCGGTGGCGCCGAGGCTTTCGACGATGCGATAGCCGGTTACACCCTTGGCAGCAAAGAAGCGGCGGGTGAGGCCTATATATTTCGTGGCCACCCGCAAGCGGCGGGCGTGGCGTTGGTGATAGGCCACTGCCACTTCATCCAAATCGGCCATGGTGGCGACATCGAGCCAGCATTCGGGAACGGCCACCACAACATCCGCCGGGCCAAAGCCCATACGCAGCAGCACCTGCGTGCGCGGGTCTTCAGGTGGCATGGCTTCGCGCAACAGGTCTTCACCCGTAACCCCCAGATCAACCGCGCCATCTTTGAGCGATTGGGCGATTTCGGAGGCTGAGAGAAAAGCGACTTCGATGCCTGCTTCCTCCATGATGCCGCGATAACCGCGCTCAGAGCCGATGCGGCGAATGTTCAAACCCGCGCGCGCGAACAGGGCTTCGGCCTGTTCCATCAGGCGACCCTTGGAGGGAAGGGCGAGGGTGAGCGGGCTCATGACTTGCTCGCCATGGTGAGTTTTTCGGTGTGGATGGCAAGGCCCACGGCGGGCACCGGCACAGGCGAGCCAATATCTTGGAGAAGCTTGTCGTACCGACCACCACCGGCGAGCTGCGTGCCGTCTGCGGTTTCGATCTGGAAGACGAGGCCGGTGTAATATTCAAGGCTTCTGCCAAATACAGCCGAAAAATGCAGGCGCGATGGCGCAATGCCGCGCTGTTGCAGAAGATCGAGGCGGCGATTGAAGGCAGACACATCAAGACCAAGCGTGGCGATTTGTTCAGCGCAGGTTTCGGGTGTGCCAGAAATGGCCAGATAGGCGTCCATGCGCTTGGCATCCTCAGCACTCAAGGGTGTGGCTTTGCGGTCCTTGGCTTTTTCTGACAAACGGCCAGCGATTTCGGCAATGGAGCGGCCGCCGACAAGGGGCAGCGTTTCGCGCGCCAGCGTTTCTTCGACAAAGCTTTCGGCATCCCCATCGCCCAGCGCGTCGATGCGTGGGGAGATGGTGGTGAGCGTGCGGGTTTTGGAGCCTGTGAGTTGCAGTAGCAATTCATGGAAGGCCTTGGGCCGCCAGAACTGATGTGCCAAGCGGCGCTGCCAGCGGGCGGGCATGGCGATGGAGTCGAGCAAGGATGAGAACAGGCCCAAATCCCCGATGCGGATGGTGAAATCTTTCACGCCTGCCGCTTCGATGGCTTGCACCGCCAGCGCCAGCACTTGCGCTTCGGAAGCTTCACGGTCGGGTGCGGCGAACCATTCAAGGCCCGCTTGGTCGATCTCATCGGCCGTGGCCGTTTCCGGATCAAAGCGGAAGGCGGGGCCGCAATAGCAATAGCGGCTTTCCTGATCGGCCTTTGCGGCATGTGTCAGGTGATAGCGGCAGGCGGGCACGGTCAGATCCGGGCGCAGGCAAAGTTCAACGCCCGAAGGATCGGTAAACACGAAGCTGCGGGCGCGGATTTCTTCGCCGGAACGATCGAGGAAAATATCAGCAGGCTGCAAGATATCCGGGGAGATATGCTGGAAACCGGCGTTTGTGAAATGCGCGAGCACCTGGGTGCCGGTTTGGCTTAATGCCTCGCGTTCTTCCGGTGTGCGGCCTGCCATGTTTCAGCCCTGCCGATAGCGGCGGAACCAGTCCTTCACCGCATTCACAAGTTCAGATTCAGGAACGGAAAATTGCGCGGCGCGCTGTTCTTTCCATTCATCACGGCTTTCGATGCCCTTGGCGATTTCGGCACCCAGTGCCAGATCCTTGATCTGCACCTGGCCTGCGGCGCGTTCATCTGAGCCTTGGATGATGGCCAGCGGTGCGCCGCGCCGATCGGCATATTTCATCTGCGCCTTCATGCCGGAGGTGCCGAGATACATTTCGGCGCGGATGCCGGCTTGGCGCAAATCACTCGTCAGCTTGGCGTAGTGGGCGGTTTCAGCCCGGTCCATGACAAGCACGACCACGGGCGCATCTGCGCTTTGTGTCTTGGCATGCCCTAAGAAGTTGAGGGCTGCGTAAAGGCGTGACACACCGATGGAGAAGCCGGTGGCCGGAACGCTTTCACCCCGGAAGCGCGAGACAAGATCATCATAGCGCCCGCCGCCGCCCACGGAGCCGAAGCGGACAAGCTGGCCTTCCTCATTGCGGGCTTCGAACAGAAGCTCCATTTCGAAAACGGGGCCGGTGTAGTAACCCAGCCCGCGCACGACGGAAGGATCAAGCTTGATGCGATCATCGCCATAGCCTGCGGCGGTAAACAGGGCTGCCATTTCGGCAAGCTCGGCAATGCCCGCGCGGCCTGTTTCGCTTTCACCGACGATGGTCTCCAGATTGGCGAGCGTTGCGGCACTGTTGGCGGCACCGGCATTCACGAAAGCCAGAACGCGGGCAATGTCGCCCTCGCCCAATTCCGCTCCCTTGGTATAATCGCCGCTCTCATCTTTACGGCCTTTGCCCAGAAGCAGGGCCACGCCTTCTGCACCCAGCCGATCGAGCTTGTCGATGGCGCGCATCACGGTCATGCGGCGGGCTTCATCATGGGCCACGCCTATGGTTTCCAGCACGCCGTCGAGCAGCTTGCGGTTGTTTACCTTCATCACATAATCGCCGCGCGCAATGCCGAGCCGTTCCATGGTGTCGGCGGCCATCATGCAAACTTCGGCATCTGCGGCGGGCGAGCTGGTTCCCACCGTGTCGGCGTCGAACTGCATGAATTGGCGGAAACGGCCGGGGCCGGGCTTTTCATTGCGGAACACCCAGCCTTGGCGATAGCTGCGATAGGGCTTGGGCAATGCGTCGTAATTTTCGGCAACATAGCGGGCGAGCGGGGCGGTGAGGTCATAACGCAATGACAGCCACTGCTCGTCCTCGTCCTGAAAGGAGAAAACGCCCTCATTGGGCCGGTCCTGATCAGGCAGGAATTTGCCCAAGGCGTCGGTATATTCGATGAAGGGCTGTTCCACGGGGTCGAAGCCATAGGCCTCATAAACCGCCTCAATCTCGCGCAGCATGGCTTTGAGGCCGCGGATCTCAGCGGCATCAATATCACGGAAACCCTTGGCAAGTCGTGCCTTGGGGCGCTCGGATTTCAGCGTCATGGCGGCTCCGGTGACGGTGGAAGTGGGTTGGGGAAACCCTTACGGGATTGGGGGCGAGGGGGCAAGCATTCGCAATCATCCCCCCATCGTCATTCCCGCGAAAGCGGGAAACCAGCTTTGGGGCAGACACCCCGCACCGCACCTCCCACGTCAGCCCGGCCCCCGAGCCGGGCCAGGGCTGAGGTGCCGTGGCTGCAGCCACCTCGTTATCAATTCAGGAGGGAAAGCCAATGCAGCGCCGCATCAATTAAGAATTTCAAGCGAGCAAATATAGCGCCAACCACCTGACCTAAAGCAGGCCACGATTCCTTGATCGCCTGTTTGACGATTTCTTTTCCAGCTTCTGTCAACAAATATGCGGAACCCTTAGAGACTATGGCCTTCAGCTTTTGCACCGCTGATTTGGCGCTCTCACCACCATCCTTTGGCTGCCGCGGTTGCTCCTTGAGGGACTTAATCGCCTCTTTGACCTCTGTCCATTCTGTTTCGCTAATCCCAAAAGCATCTATCGTTTCAGGAGGGTTGTTATGCCCAATCACTGCTGACCGATTTTGCAGCTCTCTTTGGGTTTGCAATTCCTGTTCGAGGTCAGAAATTCGGTCCAGCATTGCCTTGTGGGCAATTTCGATGTTTTCCGCCCGTGCCTCATCCACCAGCCGCTTGAACTCCGCATTTAGCGCGGCGGGATCGCCTTTCCATAAAGCGTCATCAATTAGTGCTACATCGTGCGAGAGCTTCAGCGCGCGGGCGGTGGGCAGGCCGAAAAGATATTTGCCATCACGGGCGCCTTGCAAAACGCCGGGGAAGATTTGGCCGTTGTGCTCTCCGCCCCCATACCATTGCGCCCAAACCTCCCAATGCACTGCTGACCAAGTATCTTTAGTAGATTGAAGATAGATTGCTGGCGGTTCTGGTAGAGAGTGAAAATCCCACAGAGGAGAAGACAGAACAACATTTCTATTCTGGCTTGTATCATCTAGCCTTTTCAAATCGTTTATAAAATTGTCTATAAACTTATGTGATGCAAGCTCCTTGGCTTCTGTATGCCCGATGGCGCTCATCACCAAATGAGCAAGCACAAATTCTGGATTTTGATTGTCTGCAATCGTTGCAGCT
>CAJBCQ010000088.1 GCA_903951595.1 uncultured Hyphomicrobiales bacterium
CCTCACCGCGCCGGGCAACCACGTTGGAAAATCATTTGCCAACAAGGCTTTAGGCCGCCTTTACTTCCTTCAGATCATCAAACCTGACCTGTCACTCGAACCCCTCATGCATATGCGCCCATGGTATCACCCTCGGCAAAATCAACGGGTCAGAGTGACAGGAGTGACAGTTTTCTTGAAAAATTCAGGGGCTCTTCATGGGCTTAACCGCCATGAGACAGGCCGGCGCGCCGCCATTGATCTCCGACATCTGGGCATTGTGTGTCATGGTCCAGAAGCGCTGGCGGGTCCATTCATGGAAGCTCTTGTCACCGGAAACCGCGTCATAGACGGTCAGAAAGGCCGCCCGATCCTTAACGAAGTAAATGCTTGGGCCTGAGACAGAACCCCAATAGTCGCCTGCATTCGGGCAGGAAACCGCATATTTCGAATTTGTTACGCCCGGCTCTTTGATGCTAGCAACTACAAAGCCGACAGCATCCTGGATGGAGCGGCCATCGATAGTGTATTTGAAAAGGTCAACACCCTTGGATTTTTTCAATATCGCCGCAATCATGACAAGATGTGAGGTGGAGTGCGCTTGGTAAGTGATACCCATCCCACCGCGTGAGCTATCGATGGGAAAACTCCCGTCAGGTCGCATATCGCTTATGGCTTGCTTGTAAACATCGATCACGCTCTGTGTGGTTTTGTCGTCACCAACCATGATGGACCAAACCAAAACAATCTCCGCCGCATGATAAGACTTGTTATCCTGCCGGTATTGGAACCTCGCAGAACCCACCAAGCCCGCCAACCGTGCCAGCCACGGGGTCAGCCTTTTGCGCTCCTCATCGCTCAAGTCCGGCGCGATTTCAGAAGTGGCATTCATGATAGCGCCGACCAAAGTCAGAAACTTGAAATCAACTGCATTTGGGATATTGGACCGATATGACCGAATTGCATTTGCATCCGCCCAAGAAAGCAGTGTTTCCTTAAGCAACTCTCGCGCAACACCATCGCCCTCGTATCGGGCCTTCGTGGAGTGGCTTGAGAACCAAGATATGGCTGTATCCACTTCAACGGTATTCTTCGACTGCCCCTGATCCTTATATAGCTTGGGGATTGTGAGCCGAAGCATGGGTTTCAATTTTTTCCCACTAGCGCCTGTCCTGCAAGCTTTAAGCTCTGAACCATCGGGGAAAACATGGCTCCACTTGGAAGACATTATCGCGGACTTATCGAGTAGCTTTAGCCCAGACAATGCCGATTTTGGATATTCCGGCTGGCGCTGGCTCATGCAAGTGCCAATCTGGCGATATGCATCCCAATAAAAATCTTCTTGCTTCTTCGGGATAGCGTTTGGTGGCGGGCTTGTCGTGTCAAACGCAAAGGCGGGTTCGACGAGCGCGAACATAAGAATCGCGGCAAGCGGCAGAGGCGTTTTCATCCAGCGCTCCGGGCACAAATGATACTCTGTTGTTATGGTATCAGGTTTCAGTCGTGAATAGCGGTGAATTGGGATGGTGTTGGTTGCTTTGTTTTCAGCTTTCCTCGCGATAGGTGGATGCGGGCAGGATGTAGCCGATGGGGTGTTCGGGCAGGCGGTCGAATAGGCCGGCATTGCGTAGGCTCGCATAGCCGTGGACGAGCGACCATAGCATCATTTGTGTGCGCGTTTGGCTGTCGGGAAGTCCGGCCTTGGCCCAGTCGAGGCCGGTGGAAATATCGGCCAGAATGGCATAGCTCGCATTGGCAGCTTGCAGGAGGGCTGGGTCGGCAAAATCGCAATGCTGCTTGGAAAACATGAGCTGAAACAGGGCCGGGTTGGCTTGGGCAAAATCGGCATAGCCCTGCATGGCGGCGGCGAGGCGTTGTTGGCGTGTCGCAGTCTCGCCCAGTCCCTCGCACATGGCTTGGGCATGGCGGCGGAAGCCTTCAGTGGCAATGGCCGTCAGAAGGCCGCGCAACGAGCCGAAATGGTTTTTGGGGGCAGAGTGGCTTACCCCGCAGCGGCCGGCAATGGCGCGCAGCGACAGGCCGTCCAAGCCTTGCGCTTCCAGAATGTCGATGCCGGCAGCCAAAAGGGCCGCTTTCAGGTCGCCATGATGATAAGGGCGGCTGGTCATGATCTTGGCGTTAGGCCCCCATGTTGACGCTGTCAATATTGCGCTTGACAGGCCAATGTTGACAGTGGAAAGTTTACACTGTCAACATTGGGGGCGGCTGTGGATTGGAATGGCGTTTTTGGGCTGGCGAATATGGCGGCCATGGCGGGTTGGGTGGTGCTGGTTTTGGCACCGCGCCACTGGCCGGGGGCTTGGTTTTTGCCGCGCTGGGGGGTGCCGGTGGCTCTTTCAGCGGTCTATAGCGGCCTGGTGCTGATCCATTTTGCAGCCGCAGGCGGCGGCTATGGCTCGATTGCCGAGGTGCGCCAGCTTTTCCAATCTGATGCCATGCTGGTAGCCGGATGGACGCATTATCTTGCCTTTGACCTGCTCATCGGGGCGTGGCTGGCCCAGCGGATGGATGCTGCTGGCGTGCATCGGATTTTGCAGGCAGGCCCGCTTTTATGCGTATTCATGTTCGGCCCTGTGGGGTTGCTGTTGGGATTGATAACCGAAGCGGCCACGCGCTTTCTGGCCACACGCCTGCCGGAAGCGGCGCGGATTCATTGGGCTACGGTGGCGTTGTCGCTGGCGCTCGTCGTTGTCTATCTGCCGGGGGTGATGCTGGATCCGCGCCTGGTGGATGGTTCGGGCGTTTGGGTGAAGCCCATGAAATTCGCCATTTCCTTCATCGTGCTTTCCGGCACTTTGGCACTTATCAGCGCGCGCATGTCACCCATGGCGCGCGAGAGCTTGTGGATGCGTGCGCCAGCCGCCGTCATCGCTTTGAGCTTTGTGGGCGAGATGGCCTATATGAGCGCGCAGGCGGGGCTTGGCGAGCCTTCGCATTTCAATCTGACAACCCCTTATCACGCCACGATGTATCAGCTGATGGGGGCCGGGGCCACGGGCATTGTGCTGGGCATTGCGCTCATCGGGCTGTGTTTCTGGCGCGATGCGGATGCGCGCGCGGGCACAGGCTTGCGGCTTGGCGTGTTGATCGGGCTTGTGGGGTCTTGCCTGCTCACCCTTATCACGGCGTTTTATTTGGGTGGCAATGGCGGCCATTTTGTTGGCGTGCCGACAGCGGATGCAGCCGTTCTGCCATTGTTTGGCTGGTCGGCTGAAGTAGGCGACTTGCGGCCAGCCCATTTCATGGCCCTGCACATGATGCAGGCCATTCCGCTTCTGGGGCTGATGCTCGATCGGGCTGCCCCGTTCCGGGCCAAGGCGGGTGTGCTGGTGGGGTCGGTGATCTGGGCCGCGCTCACCTTGGCCATCTTCGCGCAGGCCATTCTTGGCCTGCCGCTCATCCGCCTATGATGATCTGTTGATGCCCGCTTGAATTGCTTTGCGGCATGGGCCCCATATAAGCAATATGCGGCACCATGCAGGAAACTGGAAGCCACAGGCCCATTCAGGCGGGCGATCATCTCTATCTCATTGACGGCTCGGGATATATTTTCCGCGCCTTTCACGCATTGCCGCCGCTCACGCGAAAATCAGATGGCTTGCCCGTGGGGGCTGTGCAGGGCTTTTGCAACATGCTCAACAAGCTGTTGCGCGAAACCAATCACGGCCATCGGCCCACACATCTGGCCGTGATTTTCGACAAATCCTCCGTCACGTTCAGAAACGCGCTTTATAGCGCCTATAAGGCAAATCGGGCCGAAACGCCGGCCGATCTCATTCCGCAATTTGCCCTCATCCGCCAGGCCACGCGCGCCTTCAATGTGCCGTGCATCGAGCAGGATGGATATGAGGCCGATGACCTTATCGCCACTTATGCCGAGCAGGCGGTGGCGGCTGGGGCGAGTGTTCGCATTGTGTCATCCGATAAGGATTTGATGCAGCTCATCGGGCGCGGCATTTCGCTTTATGACACGATGAAGGACAAGGAAATCGGGCCTGACGAAGTCGTCGAAAAATTCGGCGTGCCGCCGGAAAAAGTGATCGATGTGCAATCGCTCGCCGGTGACAGTGTGGACAATGTGCCCGGTGTTCCCGGCATTGGTATCAAAACAGGCGCGCAACTCATCACCGAATATGGAGATTTGGAAACGCTGCTTGCCCGCGCCGGCGAAATCAAACAGCCCAAGCGGCGCGAAAGCCTCATCGAATTTGCCGAACAGGCCAGACTTTCTAAAGCCCTTGTCACGCTGATGAAAAATGTACCGGTGGAAACACCGCTTGAGCAATTCGGCGTGGCCCAGCCGCAGGCCAAGCAGCTCATCGGCTTTTTGAAGGCGATGGAGTTCACCGCACTCACCCGCCGCATTGCGTCTGAAATAGAAGCCGACGCCAATGAGATTGAGCCAGCTTTGGTGGATGTGACGCATTGGCAGGCACCTGCATCGGCTGAAGCAGAAGTGGTCAATCACCATGACGCGCCCGCAAGCCCCGCCAGTGCCAGCTCCATGCCATTCACCCCCCAAATGCGCGCGCAAGAAGCTGCTGCACGGCTTGCCAATGTGCCCTTCGCGCGTGAGGCTTATGAATGTGTAACCACGATGGCGCGGCTTGAGCATTGGATCGGGCGGGCTTACCAGCAGGGCTTTGTGGCGGTGGATACCGAAACCAATTCGCTCGACACCATGCGTGCCGAGCTTGTGGGGGTGAGCTTATGCGTGGCGCCGGGTGAGGCGTGCTATATTCCGCTGGCCCACCGCAGTGGCGATGGGTTGGATTTTGGAGGCAGCATTGCTCAGGTGCCATTTGCAGCGGCCATAGCGGCGTTGAAGCCGCTACTGGAAGATGCTTCCATCACCAAGGTTGGGCATAATCTGAAATATGATATCAGCGTTCTGCATCATCACGGCATCGATGTCTGGCCGACCGATTGCACCATGCTTATGTCTTACGCGCTCGATTCGGGGCTGAACGGACATGGCATGGATGAGCTTTGCGAAAAGCATTTCGGCCACAAGCCCATTGCCTATAAGGAAGTAACGGGCACCGGCAAAAATGCTGTGACCTTTGATCTTGTGCCGCTCGATCGGGCCACCCCTTATGCGGCCGAAGATGCCGACATTACGCTGCGTTTATGGATGCTGCTATCGCCTCGCCTGACGGCAGAGGCGCGCATGAGCGTTTATCAAACGCTGGAGCGTCCGCTCATGCTCGTGCTGTCGCGTATGGAGCGCGAAGGCATTCTGGTGGATCGGCAATTGTTGGCGCGGTTCTCCGGCGAATTTGCCGTCACACTGGCGCGCATTGAAGCAGAAATCCATGAGCTGGCGGGTGAGAAGTTCAATGTTGGAAGCCCCAAGCAGCTTGGCGACATCTTATTTGGGCGCATGGGTTTGCAGGGTGGGCGCAAGACGGCCACGGGGGCGTGGAGTACAGATTCAGACACGCTGGATGAGCTTGCTTTGCAGGGTGTGCCCTTGGCGCAAAAAGTGCTGGACTGGCGTTCTATCGCCAAGCTGAAAAGCACTTATACCGATGCGCTGCCGACTTTCATCCATCCGCGCACGGGTCGCGTCCACACAAGCTATTCCATGGCCTCCACCTCGACAGGTCGCTTGTCGTCCACGGATCCTAATTTGCAGAATATTCCGGTACGCACTGAAGAAGGCCGCAAGATCCGCACGGCCTTCATCGCGCCCAAGGGCATGAAGCTCATCAGTGCAGACTATAGCCAGATCGAGCTTCGGGTGCTGGCGCATGTGGCCGATATTCCGCAACTGAAAAAGGCATTTGCCGAGGGCTTGGACATTCATGCCATGACGGCATCCGAGATGTTCGCTACACCCATTGAAGGCATGGACCCGCTGGTGCGGCGGCGTGCCAAGGCTATCAATTTCGGGATCATTTACGGCATTTCAGCTTTTGGGCTGGCCAATCAGTTGGGCATTGGGCGCGAGGAAGCAGGGGAATATATCCGCACCTATTTCAAACGCTTTCCCGGCATTCGCGATTATATGGAAGCGACCAAGAAGCTGGCGAAAGATCAGGGCTATGTCGAGACGATGTTTGGGCGACGTTGCCATTTTCCAAAGATCACTTCGTCCAACCCATCCGAACGCGCCTTCATGGAGCGCGCGGCCATCAATGCGCCCATTCAAGGCTCCGCTGCGGATGTGATCCGGCGAGCCATGATCCGCATGCTGCCTGCATTGGAAGAAGCAGGCCTTGGCGCGCGCATGCTGTTGCAGGTGCATGACGAATTGGTGTTCGAAGCACCGGAGGCGGAAGTGGAAAAGACCATGCTGGTGGCACGCGGTGTGATGGAACAGGCGGCAGAACCGCTGGTGCAGTTCAGCGTGCCGATCCATGTGGATGCGAGGGCGGCGGATAATTGGGAAGCCGCGCATTGAGTGCCACTTCGCAGTCGTCAGCCCAGCCGCCGATCATATTCCAGCACCGCATTGAGCAGCACCTGTGCGCCGGATGCACATTCTGCCAGGGATGTGCTTTCGGCTTCATTATGCGAAAGCCCGCCTTCGCAGGGAACGAAGATCATGGTGGTGGGGGCCACGCGCGCGATATAGGCCGCGTCATGTCCGGCACCGGATGCCATGTCGCGGGTTGAGTATCCCGCCTTATCTGCACCAAAGCGCACGCAATCAATCAGCTCGGGGGCGAATTTCACCGCCGGAGATTTCCAGATGCATTTTTCCTCGAATGTCACCTTGGTGCGTTCGGCAATGGGCGGCAGGGCGGCGCGGAAGGCGTTCTCCATCTTGTCGAGCACGGCTTCATCCGGGTGGCGCAAATCGACCGTGAAGAACACTTCACCGGGAACCACATTGCGGCTGTTGGGGCGGTTTTCGATGAGACCCACGCTGGCCACACCGGGCAGATTGTCCATGCCTACCTTGTCGATCGCATCAATCATGCGCGATGCCGCCAGAAGTGCGTTTTTGCGCAGAAGCATGGGGGTGGCACCGGTATGGGCTTCTTGGCCCGTGACGGTGACTTCATACCAGCGCATGCCCTGAACACCGGTGACGATGCCAACTTGTTTGACTTCGGCCTCCAAGATCGGCCCCTGCTCGATATGCAGTTCGAACATGGCCTGAAATTTATGCGAGCCGGGGGCGGCTTGGCCCTTATAGCCGATGCGCTCCAATTCCTCGCCAAGCTTCTTGCCTTCGCGATCCTCACGGCTCCAGGCAAAGTCGGGCGTGAATACGCCTGCATAAACGCCTGAGCACAGCATGGCCGGGGCAAAGCGAGAGCCTTCCTCATTCGTCCAATTGGCGATCATGATGGGGGCATTGGTTTCATAGCCTGCCTGATGCAAGGTCCGCAGGGCTTCGAGCGCACCCAGAACACCCAGCACGCCATCGAACTTGCCGCCCGTGGGCTGGGTGTCCAAATGCGAGCCCATCGCGATGGGAAGTGCCTTGGCGTTCTTGCCGGGGCGGGTGGCGAACATATTGCCGACCGAGTCGACTTCCACCTTGCAGCCCAAGGCTTCGCATTGCGCCTTGAACCAATCGCGCACTTGTTTGTCTTCATCCGAGACGGTGAGCCGCTTGATGCCGCCTTTGGGCGTGCCGCCGAATTTGGCGGTGTCCATCAGCATATTCCACAGGCGCTCAGGGTCGATGGTCAGGTTCTGGCCGCTCATGGCGTCACATCCACGCGCGAGACGGGACGCGGGGAGGTGAGTTCCTTCCAGGTGCTGTTGGCGACATGGATGGCGGGGAAAGCAGGCCGCTCGATATATTTGCCCTGGCCCTTTTGCGCCAGCATCTGCTTGTCTTTCCACACCACGGCACCCCGGTTCAGTACGATGACGGGAAGGCCGGTGCATTGATAGCCTTCAAAGACATTATAATCGATGCGGCTCAGTTGCGATTTGGCGGAGATGGTTTTGGTGGCCTTCGGGTCCCAGATCACCACGTCAGCATCAGAGCCTACCGCAATGGCACCTTTGCGCGGATAGACATTGAGGATGCGGGCGGCATTGGCGGAGGTGACGGCGACGAATTCTTCCTTGGTCAAGCGGCCGGTATTGACACCCGCCGTCCACAAAACCGGCATGCGATCTTCAAGCCCGCCCGTGCCGTTGGGGATCTTGGTGAAATCGCCCTTGCCGAAACGCTTTTGCTCGGTGGTGAAGGAGCAATGATCGGTGGCCACCACTTGCAGCGAGCCTGACTGCAAACCGGCCCAGAGCGAATCCTGATGGTCCTTCATGCGGAAGGGTGGGCTCATCACGCGGCGGGCGGCATAGTCCCAATCCTTGTTACGGTATTCATCTTCATCCAGCGTCAAATGCTGGATCAGTGGTTCGCCGAAAACGCGCTTGCCGGTTTCACGCGCGCGCTTAATGGCTTCATGGGCCTGTTTGCAGGAGGTGTGGACCACATAAAGCGGGGCACCCGCCATGTCGGCGATCATGATGGCGCGGTTGGTGGCTTCACCCTCCACTTCCGGGGGCCGTGAATAAGCGTGGCCTTCGGGGCCGTTAATGCCCTTGGCGAGCAAATCGGCCTGCATGCGGAACACCACGTCGCCATTCTCGGCATGCACCATCGGCATGGCACCGATTTGCGCGCAGCGTTGGAAGGAATTGTAAAGCTCATCGTCATTGACCATGAGCGCGCCCTTATAGGCCATGAAATGCTTGAAGGAGTTGATGCCATAGGTCTGGGTGACAACTTCCATCTCGTCCCAAACTTCCTTCGACCAGCTCGTCACGGCCATGTGGAAGCCGTAATCGCCAGCGGCTTTTTCTGATTTTTCGCGCCAGGATTGATAGGCTGCGAGCATGGAGGTGCCGGGGGCGGGAATGCAGAAATCGACGATCATGGTGGTGCCGCCGGACAGGGCGGCCTTGGTGCCCCATTCGAAATCATCCGCCGATACGGTGCCCATGAACATGAGTTCCATATGGGTGTGCGGATCAATGCCGCCGGGCATGATATAGGCCCCGCCAGCGTCGATCACGTCAGCACCCTTGGGGGCTTCGAGATTGGCGCCGATGGCGATGATTTTTTCGCCGTCGATCAAAACATCAGCACGGCGCGAATGATCATGATTGACGACCGTGCCGCCGCGAATGAGCGTTGCCATGATGTGTGTCTCCCGATTTTTCTTTTTGGTTCGCGCTTGAAATGGAAAAGCCCCCACCCGGCCATGCGGATGGGGGCTTTGGGTTTGCTTACTTCATCGCGTTGGTCACGACATCCGACCAAGCGCCTTCCGGCTTCTTGGTGATGACGGGGTCGGAACCACCCAGCATCAGGGTTTCCACCGTGCGTTCGGCGGCGGCCACGTCCAGCTTGCCGTCAGAGCCTTCGGTGAGCAGGTTCACTTCCTGCATCATCGTGGTCTGGTGCTGTTCGGTCTGGGCACCGGAGGCATCATTGTCGAGCACGATCTTGACCGCTTCCGCCGGATTGGCGCGGGCATATTCCCAGCCCTGCATGGAAGCCTTCACGAATTTCGCCATGGTCTCGACGAATTTCGGATCTTTCAGCTTGTCTTCCATGACATAGAGGCCGTCTTCCAGCGTGGCGACACCCTGATCTTCATATTTGAAGACCACGAGATCTTCTGGCTTCACACCAGCCTCGATGACCTGCCAATATTCATTATAGGTCATGGTGGAGATGCAGTCGGCCTGCTTCTGGAGCAGCGGATCGACGTTGAAGCCTTGCTTCAGCACGGTTACATCCGAGCCGTCGGTCTTCAGGCCCAGCTTGCTCATCCAAGCCAGGAAGGGATATTCATTGCCATAATACCACACGCCCAAGGTCTTGCCCTTGAAGTCGGCGGGTGAGGCAATGCCGGTTTCCTTGCGGCAGGTCAGCATCAGGCCCGACTTTTTGAAAGGCTGGGCGATGTTGACGAGGGCTGCCCCTTTTTCGCGCGCGGCCAAAGCTGCGGGCAGCCAGGTCACGATCACATCCGCGCCACCACCGGCGATCACCTGTTCGGGGGCGATGTCGGGGCCGCCGGCCTTCAGCGTTACATCAAGGCCTGCGTCCTTATAGAAGCCCTTGTCTTGCGCGACGTAGTAACCAGCAAACTGGGCCTGCGTTACCCATTTCAGCTGCAACGTCACCTTTTCGGCAGCTTGTGCGGCGAATGCCGACAGGCCCAGTGCGACGAGACCCGCCGCCAGTGAAAGTTTCTTCATTGCCTTCTCCTCTCCCTCATTTTCCTCCGGGTCTCATTTCGCCCGGTAGGATGGATGCCAGAATGCCGCAAAACGCTCGACCTGCGCCAGCAGCCCGTAAAACAGTGAGCCCGCCAGGGCTGCCACCGCAATTTCCGCCCACACCATGTCGAGGCTCATGCGACCCACCTCAGTGGAGATGCGAAAGCCCATGCCGACAATGGGGGTGCCGAAAAACTCAGCCACAATGGCCCCCACCAGCGCCAGTGTGGAATTGATCTTGAGCGCATTGAAAATGAAGGGCAAGGCCGCGGGCAAGCGCAAACGGAAAAGTGACTGCAAATAGCTTGCCCCATAAGAGCGCATGAGATCGCGCTCCAAATGGCTTGCCGCGGCCAATCCGGCCACCGTGTTCACCAGCATGGGGAAGAAGGTCATGATGACCACGACGGCGGCCTTGGAATGCCAGTCAAAGCCGAACCACATCACCATAATGGGTGCCACCCCGATGATCGGCAGGGCGGAGACAAAATTGCCGATAGGAATAAGCCCACGGCGCAGGAAAGGCACACGGTCGGCGATGATGGCGGTGAGGAAGCCCGCCGCACAGCCCATGATCCAGCCCGGAATCACGGCCTTCACAATGGTCTGCACGAAATCGGCCTGCAGGATCGGCAGCGAATTGGCAATGGCCGCACCAATGGCCGAAGGCGGCGGCATGAGCACGGAAGGCACGGCAAAGCCCACCGTCACCGCTTCCCACAGGAACAAGAGCGTCAGCCCGAAAATGGCGGCCGCGCAAAGATCTGCGATGCGTTGCAGCGTGGGGTTCAAGATTTTGAGCTTGGCCAAGCTGGAGGTCAAAAGCCCGGCGGCAATCCACACCACAATCACCAGCGTCCAGAACAGGCCACCCACCGCACCGGCATGGTCGTGGGCATGGATCAGCACTTCCAGCGAGAAAAAGCCAAGCAGCACGGCAAAGAATAGCGCCAGTGGCAGGGTCATGGCTTCACCCCCATGCGCTTCAACGTCACGCGCTCGGCAAAGGCCACGGCCATCACCAGAAAGGCCGCAAGGCCGGATGCCATGAACAGGGCCGCCCAAATCTGCACCGTTTGCCCGTAATAGGAACCCGCCAGCAAGCGCGCACCAAGGCCTGCTTGAGCACCCGTCGGCATTTCACCCACAATGGCACCAACGAGCGAAATGGCGATGGCCACCTTGAAACCGGCAAATAGGAACGGGACGGAAGCCGGCCAGCGCAGCTTGGCGAAGGTTTCAAACTGGCTGGCATTATAGGTCCGCATCAAATCCAACTGCATCAGATCGGGCGAGGTCAGCCCCTTCACCATGCTAATGGCAATGGGAAAGAAGCACAGGTAAGCCGAGATGAGGGCTTTCGGGAAAATGCCCGTAATGCCAATCGAACCCAGCACCACAATGATGATGGGTGCAATGGCGAGGATGGGAATGGTTTGCGAGGCAATGATCCACGGCAACAGGCTTTTCTGCAAAGCCCGCACATGCACGATGGCCGCAGCTAATAGAACACCCACCAGCGTACCCATTGCAAAGCCCAATAGGGATGAGGAGATCGTCACCCAAGCATGATAGAAAAGACTGCGCTTGGACGTGATATCGACGAGCGCGGTCGTTTTCCAGATTTCGGCCAGCACCTGATGCGGCGAAGGCAGCACGGGCCGTTCGGCAGCCCAAGTTGCATAAACCAAATCCATACCGGCAAGTTCAGGATTGAGTTGCAGCTGGAAAGGCATGTTGAGCCATATGGCGGCAGCATACCAGATGAGGATGAGGCATCCCACAATGGTCAGCACAGGCACTGTCTGGCCTTCGCCAGACCGAGCCGCAGGCGCTTTCAAGGTCGATGCCGGGGCCGCCTCACTCATCATAGGAATGTCCAGCCCGAAGCCCCTCGCGCACGCGATGCGCGATGTCGAGGAAGCGTTTGCTTTCGCGGATGGAAAGATCGCGGTCTTTGGGCAAATCGCAATCAATCACATCAATGATGCGGCCAGGCCTGGGGCTCATCACCACAATGCGGGTGGATAGGAACACGGCTTCGGGAATCGAATGGGTCACAAACACAACCGTCTTTTGTGTCTCCCGCCACAGGCGCAAAAGCTGCAAATTCAAACTGTCGCGCACAATTTCATCGAGCGCACCGAAAGGCTCATCCATCAATAGCAATTTTGGATCAAACGAAAGGGCACGCGCAATCGAGGCGCGTTGCTGCATGCCACCGGAAAGCTGCCAAGGATATTTGCGCTCAAAGCCTTTCAGGTTGACGAGTTCGAGATTGCGGTGTGCGCGTTCCCGGCGTTCTGCCGCCGAATAGCCCATGATCTCCAAGGGCAACATCACATTGCGCTCCACCGTGCGCCAAGGATAAAGGGCGGGGGCTTGGAACACATAGCCATATTGGCGCGCCATGCGGGCATCGCTGGGCGTCATGCCGTTCACATGGATGGCCCCGCCTGTGGGTTGCTCTAAATCTGCGATGATGCGCAAAAGCGTGGTCTTGCCGCAGCCAGATGGGCCGATGAAGGAAATGAAATCGCCCTCGCCCACCGTCAAATCAACGCCCGAAAGCGCATAGACGGGACCGTCTGCGGTCGTGAAGGTGAGAGACAAATCCTTTGCCTCAATCACCGCTTTTGCACCTGCTTGGCCCTTTGCAGGTTTTACGGCCTTCGCGTTCAGACTCGACTCTCCCCTGTTATTTTGATCTTGTGCGGTCAGGTTCACCCGAATTGATCAAATGGTCAACCCATGAGTGTCGCAAAACAAGCCAAATCGCGGATTGCCGAGAACAACTCCGAGAAGATTCTCGATGCCGCCCTCAGCGTATTTGCCCGTTTCGGCTTGCGCGGCGCAAGGCTTGATCAGATCGCCCAGCAAGCGGAAATGTCCAAGCCCAACCTGCTCTATTATTTCCGATCCAAGGATGAGCTTTACAAGGCGGTTTTGAAGCG
>CAJBCQ010000089.1 GCA_903951595.1 uncultured Hyphomicrobiales bacterium
CATTTTCCGGTGAAGCTCATCCAGAAGCGCGCGCCTGTATGGCGCTTTTCGTGCGAGGCGCGGGTGGATGGTGCGCTGATGGCAGAGGCGGAAATCAGCGCCATGTTGATGGGCAAGCCAAAGACCTAACCAACGCCGCTGAAATACAAAAAGGCCGGGAAATTTCCCGGCCTTTTTCATGTTCTGATTTTACCTCTTTATTTTCCGCGCCGGGACATCGGCATATAGTCGCGCTGCGTCGCACCGGTATAAAGCTGGCGCGGGCGGCCGATGCGCTGGTTCGGGTCTTCGATCATTTCGCGCCATTGCGCGATCCAGCCCACGGTGCGCGCTAGAGCGAACAACACAGTGAACATGCTGGTGGGGAAACCGAGGGCGCGCAGGGTGATGCCGGAATAGAAGTCGATATTCGGATAGAGCTTGCGCTCAACGAAATACTCGTCCTTCAGCGCGATCTGCTCCAGCTCCACCGCCACATCGAGCAGCGGGTCATCCTTGATCCCAAGTTCTTGCAGCACCTCATGGGCGGTCTTCTGCATGATCTTGGCACGCGGGTCATAGTTCTTGTAGACGCGATGACCGAAGCCCATCAGGCGGAAGGGATCGTTCTTGTCCTTGGCCTTGGCGATGTATTTTGGAATGTTATCGACATGGCCGATCTCGGCCAGCATTTCCAGTGCTGCCTCATTGGCACCGCCATGAGCAGGGCCCCACAGGCAAGCAATGCCCGCCGCGATGCAGGCGAAGGGATTGGCCCCTGAGGAACCGGCAAGGCGCACGGTGGAGGTGGAAGCGTTCTGCTCATGATCTGCGTGCAGGGTGAAAATGCGGTCCATGGCACGGGCCAGAACCGGGTTCACCTTGTAAGGCTCGCAAGGTACGGCAAAGCACATGTGCAGGAAGTTCGAGGCATAGCTCAGATCATTGCGCGGATACACGAAGGGCTGACCGATCGAGTATTTATAGGTCATGGCCGCAATGGTGGGCAGCTTGGCGATCATGCGGCGCGAAGCGATTTCGCGCTGGCGCGGATCGTTGATGTCGGTTGAGTCGTGATAGAAGGCCGACAATGCGCCCACGGTGCCAACCATGACAGCCATCGGATGTGCGTCGCGCCGGAAGCCGGAGAAGAAGCGGCTCATCTGCTCGTGGATCATCGTGTGATGCGTGATCGCATCTTCGAATTCCTTGCGCTCGGCAAGGTTGGGCAGATTGCCATAAAGCAACAGGTAGCAGGTTTCGATGAAATCACCATGCTCGGCCAATTGTTCGATTGGATAGCCGCGATAGAGCAATACGCCCTCATCGCCATCGATATAGGTGATTTTCGACTCGCAGCTTGCCGTGGAGGTGAAGCCGGGGTCGAAGGTGAACATTTTCGCTTGGGCATATAGCGAAGAAATGTCCATGACATCGGGGCCGATCGTGCCCTTTTTGATGGGCATATCTAACTGTTTGCCGCCAACGGCAAGCGTGGCCTTTTCGGCTGTCTCGCTCATGCGCAGATGCTCCTTTTTGCGTGCCTATTGGCTAGCCCATTGGCAGTCATGCTGCAAGTGCTGCCAAGGTACTAGATGATTGCAGCAATGCACAAAAATTAGGCGGATGCGGATTGATCGGCGATGCGGGCAAGGGATTCTTCGCGGCCCAGAACCACCAGAACATCAAAGATGCCGGGCGACGTGCTGGTTCCGGTAAGCGCGGCGCGCAAGGGCTGGGCGAATTTGCCAAGCTTAAGGCCGGTTGCCTCTGCATGGGCCTTCACCGCGGCCTCCAATGCTGGCGCGTTCCACTCGCTTGCCTGCAGAACGGGCAGCAGGGAATGGAGCGCCTGGCGACCACTGTCGGCAAGGATTGTTTGGGCCTTGTCGTCCATGTTCAGTGGGCGGGTGACAAAGAGATAGGCGGCACCGATTTTGAGATCGATGAGCGTTTTCGCGCGTTCCTTTAAGCCCGGCATGGCAGCGATGAGCTTGGCACGCATGGAAGCGTCGATAGCTTTGAGCATCTGCGGGCCACCTTCGACATGCGGCAGGAAACCGATCAGGGCTTCGAGCAGTTCGGCATCATCCGTATGGCGCATGTAATGGCCGTTGAGATTTTCCAGCTTGGCGAAATCAAACCGCGCGGCGGACTTGCCGCAGGATTCGAGCCCGAACCATTCCACCATTTGTTGCGTGGTGAACACCTCATCATCGCCATGGCTCCAGCCGAGGCGGGCGAGATAGTTACGCATGGCGGCCGGCAGATAGCCCATATCGCGATAGGCCTCAACGCCGAGCGCGCCATGGCGCTTGGAAAGCTTGGCACCATCCGGCCCGTGGATGAGCGGAATATGCGCCATCACCGGCACGGCCCATTCCATGGCGAGATAAATCTGCGTCTGGCGGGCGGCATTGGTGAGGTGATCGACGCCACGGATGATGTGGGTGACACCCATATCGTGATCGTCCACCACGACGGAGAGATTGTATGTCGGGTTGCCGTCCGAGCGCAGGATGATGAGGTCGTCGAGATCCTTGTTGGGGATGACAACGCGGCCCTGCACTTGATCTTCAATCACCGTTTCACCCGTTTGCGGTGCCTTGAAGCGAATGACGGGGTTTACGCCGGCGGGGGCTTGTGACGGGTCGCGGTCGCGCCACATGCCGTTATAGCGCGGCGGGCGGCCTTCGGCCTGGGCAAGGCTTCGCATTTCGTCGAGTTCTTCGGCCGTGCAATAGCAGCGATAGGCGCGGCCCTTGGCGAGCAATTGTTCAGCCACTTCGCGGTGACGGGGGGCGCGGGCGGCTTGGCTTACCGCGTCACCATCCCAGCTCAGGCCCAGCCAGGTGAGGCCTGCGAGGATGGCATCCACCGCTTCGGGTGTGGAGCGTTCGCGGTCGGTGTCTTCGATACGAAGAAGCATCTTGCCGCCGTTGTGCTTGGCGAACAACCAATTGAACAGGGCTGTGCGGCCGCCGCCGATATGGAGGTAGCCGGTGGGTGATGGTGCAAAGCGTGTGACGACGGGCGATGGCATTCCGCTCCGGACTCCCATAATGTGAAGCTGCTGATGGCCAGCGCTTAGCATAGTGCTGGCGTTGAGCATAGGGCAGGGGATGTGGCTTTGCGGGAACCGGGGGCAACGGGGCTTGCGGCGATTGCCATGCAGACCGACCGCTGGTTCCTGTGGACGCCGGTCGCCTTGTGTGCGGGGATTGCCGCCTATTTTGCGCTGCCGGTGGAGCCGCCGGGAGTGCTGTTTGCGATTCTGTTGGTTTGCGGGCTGGCGTCTGGGCTTGCCGCGCGGCGCGGGGTGGCTTTGCCGGTCACATTGGCGTTGGCGATAGTCTGCGCCGGGATGGTGCTGGCCAAAGCGCGGATGGAGGCGGTCGCCGCGCCAGCCATTGAGCGGCGGATGGGGCCTGTGGTGGTGCGGGCGCTGGTTGAGGATGCAGACCCGGCGCGCGGCAAACAGGTGCGGGTGATGGCGCAGGTGCTTTCGGTGGAGGGATTGGCGGCTGAGGCGACGCCACGGCGATTGCAGCTGATGATGCCGGGGGTGCAGGGGCTGGCGCCTGGGGCGGAGATTTTGGCCAAAGTGACGCTGGTGCCGCTTCTGACACCCGTGACACCCGGTGGGCATGATCCGGCACTCGGTCAGTGGTTTGCCGGCATTGGCGGCACTGGTTTTGCGCGTGATGCGCCAGCCGTTCTGGCGGCTCCTGAGCCGGGCTTCTGGCTTCAGGCGCATAGGATGGTGACGCAAATTCGGGCCGGTATGGGTACGCGCATTCAGGCCGTACTGGCGGGCGACACCGGAGCCTTTGCGGAGGCCATTATCACCGGTGAAAGGAGCAGGCTTTCGGATGAGGCGACCGAGAGCATGCAGATTTCCGGGCTGGCGCATATCATCTCGATTTCTGGCCTGCATATGTCTCTGGTGGCCGGTGGTGTGTTCTGGGTGGTGCGGGCGCTGTTGGCGCTGTGGTCGGGATTGGCGTTGCATCGACCGATCAAGAAATATGCGGCGGTGGCGGGGCTTTTGGCGGGGCTGTTCTATACGGTGCTGTCGGGCATGCAGGTGGCGGCCTTGCGGTCGTTCCTGATGATCGCGGTGATGTTTGCTGCGGTGCTGATGGACCGTCCCGCGCTCAGCATGCGGAATGTGGCGATGGCGGCGTTGGTGATCTTGCTGTTCACCCCAGAAGTGTTGCTGACCGCTAGTTTCCAGATGAGTTTTCTGGCCGTGACGGGGCTCATCGCCATGCATGAAATTTTCACAGTCTGGCGGCGTGGGCGAGTTCGGTTGCGAGGGGATCGCGGGGTGGGTCGTGAGGCTGTCTATATGGTGGGGCGGTATATCCTGCTGGCGGCGGCGACGAGCCTTGTGGCCGGGATTTTTTCTGGCACGGCGGCGGCTTATCACTTCAACCGGATCTCGCCTTATAGCCTTCTTGCCAATCTGGTGGCTGCACCGGTGGTGAGCTTTCTGGTGATGCCGATGGCTTTGGCCAGTGCGGTGCTGATGCCCTTGGGGCTTGAGGGCTGGGCGCTGTCAGCCTTGGGATTTGGGCTTGATACGCTGCTTACCATCTCGGATTGGACGGCGGGCCTGCCGGGGGCTGCGGGGCTTGTGCCCGCGCAGACGGCGGCGGGGGCGTTGTTGATTGCCTTTGGTGCTTTGTGGTTGTGCCTGTGGCGCGAGGCTTTGCGGTTGGGCGGGCTTGTGTTTGTGGTCGTGGGGGTTCTTGTTTCAGGCTTCAAGGTGGAGCCAGATATTCTGGTGGAGCGCACGGCGCGCAATGCGGCGGTGCGGATGGCGGATGGGCAGCTTGCCTTTGCCGATGCGCGGCGTGGGCGTTATGCGGCTGAACGCTGGTTGATGGCTTCAGCGGATGGCGAAAGCTTGGGAGCTGCTGCCAAACGCGGCGCGTGGGCTTGCGCGGATGGTGTTTGTGAGGCGCGGGTGAAGGGCAGGCGGGTGCTGTTCTTGCGCGGGCTGGAGGGCAAGGCATTGCCTTGTGCGGCGGGCGATATCGTGATTGCCGATTTTCCGTTACGCAAACAGTGCCGGGATGCGGGCCTGCGGATCGACAGGTTCAGCGTTTGGCGTGATGGTTCGCATGCCATTCATCTGGCTGATGACGGCGCGATAGAGGTTCAGACGGCGCAAGGCGAGCGTGGTGAGAGGCCTTGGGTGACGCAGGTGAAGGCGCGATTGTCACCGCAGGGGCCGCGTTCGCAGCAATGACAGGCTCCCCGGTACCGTCATCAATAACGCCGCAGCAGCCCTACCAATTTGCCCTGCACGCGGATGCGGTCGGGGCCAAAGATGCGGGTTTCGTAAGCCGGATTGGCGGCTTCCAGCGCAATGGAGTCGCCCTTCTTGCGTAGGCGCTTGAGGGTGGCTTCTTCATCATCCACCAAGGCGACGACGATTTCGCCGGAGGCGGCGGCGTCACCCTTGCGGATCAGCACCGTGTCACCGTCGAAAATGCCAGCGTCGATCATCGAGTCGCCCTTCACTTCGAGCGCATAATGTTCGCCTTGGCCCAGCATGTCCGGGGGTACGGTGATGTTATGCGTGTGGTCCTGAATGGCGGAAATGGGCACACCCGCCGCAATGCGGCCCATGACGGGGATGACGGCACCGCGCGGGATGCCATCGGAGGCGGTTGGGCTCTGCGGCTTTACCCGACCGAGACTTCCCTGAATGACATTCGGACTGAAACTCTTTTTGGGTGAGGCGGCTAGGCCCGGGGACATGGAGTCCGGTAGTTTTACCACCTCAATGGCGCGGGCGCGGTGGGCGAGCTTGCGGATGAAGCCGCGCTCCTCTAGGGCCGTAATCAGTCGGTGGATGCCGGATTTGGAGCGCAGGTCCAGCGCCTCCTTCATTTCCTCGAACGAAGGCGGAACGCCGGCTTCCTTCAGCCGCTCGTGAATGAACATGAGCAATTCGTGCTGTTTGCGCGTGAGCATGAAGAAAACCGCCTTTGATGTGTTTCTGGGGGCATAACCCGCACAGAATCGGAACAAACACAAAACCTGTATAACCCGTTCTTGGTATGTTCGGCAAGCAAAATCGGTTTAGGGGTCGAGTTCGAGCACATCCACGGTTGCCCCTGCGTCTGATGCGGGGGTGAAAGGGGGGCGGATGATGAGGCCATTGGCCTGTGCGAGCAGACGCTGCATGGAGCTATCTTGGGTGGAAAAAGGCTCGGCGGTGAGGCCGCCATCGGCGGCGCGGGTGAGACGCGCACGGATATAGTCTTGGCGGTCACCATTGGCCTTCAAAGCTGCCGCTAGACGGGCTTTGGAGGGGGTTTCAGCTGGATTTAGGCCCAACAGGCTATCCAAGAGCGGCTTGAGGAACAAACGGGCGCAGACGAAGGCGGAAACGGGGTTTCCGGGCAGGCCCAGGA
>CAJBCQ010000090.1 GCA_903951595.1 uncultured Hyphomicrobiales bacterium
GCCAGATGCCAGAATAATATCGCCGAGAAAGGGCGGTTCATCGGGCGGGGTCATGCCGGGGCCAGCTGGAAAAGACAGGACATTGGTGGGCTTGAGCTTGCCACGCCATTGCGCGTTGAGGCTTGCGAGGGTTTCATCATCCGCGAAATTGAGGGCCACTTGCGCCTCGGGCATGTTGACCATGCCCAAGCCTTGCGCGACGGCGCGCTTGGCCAAGGCTTCGAGGTTTTGCACCGCGTTCCACGCCTCGTCTTGGATTTCTATGTCTGGGTCCATGGGGTTGGATCAGGCCTTGGAGCGCCGGGCGGCCGCGTCATAGGCTTCAACAATGCGCCCCACCAGCGGATGACGCACGATGTCGGCGGTGCCAAAGGCGGTAAGGCCGATGCCCTTCACGCCATCCAGAACCGAGATCGCTTCGGCCAAGCCGGAGGTGACGCCATTGGGCAGATCGACCTGTGAGGGATCACCCGTCACGGCCATGCGGCTTCCTTCACCCAGGCGGGTCAAAAACATTTTCATCTGCTGGGGGGTGGTGTTTTGGGCTTCGTCCAGAATCACAAAGGCGCTTTTGAGCGTGCGGCCACGCATGAAGGCGAGTGGGGCGATTTCGATGGTGCCTTCGGTCAGGCCACGGGCCACAATATTGGCGGGCAGCACATCATAAAGCGCGTCGTAAAGTGGGCGCAGATAGGGATCGACCTTTTCCTTCATGTCACCGGGCAGAAAGCCCAGGCGCTCACCGGCCTCCACAGCTGGGCGCGACAGGATGATGCGATCCACCTCACCACCCGACAGGGCGGCGGCCGCGGCGGCAACCGCCAGATAGGTTTTGCCGGTGCCAGCCGGGCCGGTGCCGAAAACGAGTTCATGGCGGCGCAGATTTTCCATATAGGCGCGCTGGTTGGGTGAGCGCGGCAGGATGGTTTTGCGAAGCGTGCGGATGGCGCCGTCATCGGTTGGTGCCGGAGCTATTGCATCATCGCCCGCACGCGACATGCGGATGGCGCCCTCAATATCTCCTGGCATGATTTCAAGACCCTTTTTGGCGCGTGCATAAAGGCTTTCCATGACCTGCTTGGCACGCTCACGGGCCGAGGCTTCACCGCGCACTGCGAGGCGATTGCCACGGGCGTTGATATCCACACCGAGACGGTTTTCGATCAGGGCCAGATGTTCATCATGCTTGCCAAAGAGCAACGCCAGAAGGCGGTTGTCATCAAAGGCCAAGTTCAGGCTTTCCGCTTGGGGGCCTGGTGAAGAAGCCAGACGGGATGCGGCTCCCGTCATGCTGCGCGCTGTCAAATCCGGTGACCTCCGTGAATAGGGGTTGAATCAGAAGCCTCATAATGCCCCGAAAGGCTGTTGGGTCCAACAGCCTCAATATGGACAGGCACGATCTGGCCCAAAAGGGCGGGATCGGCCTGCAAGTGGACCGATTGCAGATAGGGTGAACGACCGATGAGCTGGCCTGCATTGCGCCCGGGCTTTTCCAAAAGCACGGGCAGCACGCGGCCCACACAATTGCGGTTAAATTCTTGCATTTGCTGGGAAAGAAGGGCCTGAAGCTTGTGCAGGCGGGCTTTTTTCACCGCTTCCGACACCTGATCGGTCTTGGTGGCGGCAGGGGTTCCCGGGCGCGGGGAATAGGCAAAGCTATAGGCCGCGGCATAGCGCACTTCTTCAACCAGCTTCAACGTTTGCTCAAATTCAGCCTCGGTTTCACCGGGATAGCCGACAATGAAATCACCCGAAATAGCGATATCGGGACGCGCCTGCCGGATGGAGGCAATGAGGTCGATATAGCTTTGTGCGGTATGCTGGCGGTTCATTGCGGCCAGCACCCGGTCAGAGCCTGACTGCACGGGCAGATGAAGATAAGGCATGAGCTTGTCATTTTCCGCATGGGCGCGAATCAGCGCCTCGTTCATGTCACGCGGATGACTGGTGGTGTAGCGCAGGCGGGCAAGATCGGCATGGGTGGAAAGCCTTTCCAGAAGCTCGGCAAAGCTCCAGATGCGACCATCCGGGCCTTGGCCTGCCCAAGCATTGACGTTCTGGCCCAGAAGCGTGACTTCGCGAACCCCGCGCTGGATGAGCTTTTCCAGCTCACGTTCAATATCAGTTATGGCGCGCGAATATTCAGCACCGCGCGTGTAAGGCACAACACAGAAGCTGCAGAATTTGTCACAGCCTTCCTGCACGGTGAGGAAGGCAGATACAGGTGCCAAGCCTTGCGGCTTTGCGGCATCGGGCAGTTTGGCAAATTTTTCAGCTGCTGGAAATTCGGTGTCGATGATGGCTTTTTCACCCCGGTCGGCGCGCGCCAGAAGCTCGGGCAGGCGGTGATAGCTTTGCGGGCCAAAGACCATGTCCACACCCGGAGCGCGCTTGATGATCTCGGCACCTTCGGCCTGCGCTACACATCCGGCCACCGCGATGCGGGCCTGTTTGCCTTGGCTCAGGCGGTTGGCCTTGACGATCTTGCCGACTTCGGAAAACACTTTCTCAGCCGCGCGCTCGCGGATGTGGCAGGTGTTGAGAATGACCAGATCCGCCTCCGCTTGATCCTGCGTGGTGGCATAGCCTTCGCCAGCCAACACATCGCCCATGCGTTCGCTATCATAGACATTCATCTGGCAGCCATAGGTCTTGATGAAGACCTTGCGGGTCAGTTCCTGTTTCACTTGCTGTTTCATGGCTCTGTCCCTAACGCAATTTGGCCGGTGTGGGAACCATTTGCGCTACGTTCGCGGCCCGTGAGCAGGCTTTGCAGGCCAGCGCGCACGGTGGCTTCAGCCTTGCGGGTCAGTGCCTTGCGGCCACCTTCCTTTTCCATGTCGAGGGCTTCATGAAAGCGGATGACCACATCAAAGGGGCCGGATTTGCCCACCCCCCATAAATGAGCGACCAGCGGCATATCGCCGAACCACGCAAAGCGGGGGCGCATGGAACGCGGTAAGGGCAGGCCATGCAGGCCACAATAAGCGATGGTGGCGGGGATGACCGGCATGCCGCCGCCGGAGGCTTCCTCAGCGGCCCCCACGAGGCTGGAGCGGAAAGGCAGCACGCGGTTGCCATCGCTGGAGGTGCCTTCGGGAAACAGGATCACCAGACGGCCCTCGGCCAGTGCCTCTTTCATCTGGTTTTTTGCCCGTCCCGTGGCATGGCGACTTTCGCGGTTGATGAAAATGGTTTGGCCAAGCTTGGAAAGGGTGCCGAAAAAGGGCCAGGAGGCCACTTCCTGCTTGGCCACAAACACAACCGGCAGAAGGGCGGAAAAGGCAACAATATCAAGCCAAGAGGCATGATTGGCGGCAATCAGTGCGGGGCCATTTGTGGGTCTTGCGCCCTCCAGCGTCACCCGCATGCGAAGGATGCGGGCGACGAGGCGGAAATAATGATGCGGAATGCGCCGGGAGGCTTGGCTGCGCAAGGCCAGGGCGACGGCTTGCAACAGCATGGCGATGAGCGAGACAAGGACAAAGCCCGCAAGGCGCAGGCTGGCAGAGATGTTTCTCATGGGCGCTTTCTGGCCGGTTTGATGGGGGTGCCGAAAAGCTCAAGCCGGTGGCCCACGAGCTTATAGCCCAGCTCGCGTGCGGCCAATTCCTGCAAGCGTTCAATTTCCTCGTTGCGGAATTCGATGACCTTTCCGGTCTCAATATCAATCAGATGATCGTGATGGGTCTTGGGCATGACCTCCCAGCGCGAGCGTTTGCCGAAGGAAGAACGCGCAATGATGCCCTGATCTTCCAAAAGTCGCACCGTGCGGTAAACGGTGGCGAGCGAGATATTGGGGTCGGCGGCAGCGGCGCGACGGTGGAGTTCTTCCACATCCGGATGATCGCCCGATAAGGTCAGCACGCGCGCAATGGTGCGGCGCTGGCCCGTCATGCGCAGACCCTTGTCGCGGCAGGCTTTTTCAATATCGTCCATGCGGCCCCTTATAGCCGTTCAGCAGGCGCGGGTCATCAGGATCGCATCATCGCCATCGGCGTAATAGGCGCGGCGGCGTCCGGTCTGGGCAAAACCTGCCGCGTCATAGAGCGCGCGGGCGGATGTGTTGCTTTCGGCGACATCCAGAAACAGGCGCGAAATGCCAAGGCTTCCCAGTTCCTCGCAAAGCCGGGCCAGCATCATGGAACCCAGCCCCTTGCGGCGGGCCTTGGGGTGGACGGCGATGGTGAGAATTTCGGCCTCGTCGAGAATGCGTGAGGCGAGGATAAAGCCTTGCGGCATGTCGTCAGGACCGAGCGCCAGGCGGCCCTCAGTGGCTGGATTTTGCAAAAGATTGGCGATGAATTCACCATCCCATGCTGTGGGGAAAGCGGTGCTGTGCAGGGCGGCCAGGACGCTTGCATGTTCAGGCACTGCCCGGATGAGCTGCATCTGGCCTTTGAGCAAAAGCTGAGGCTTGGCGTCGGAAGGCCTCAGATAGAGCGGATGCGGCGGGTGGCCGGGATCGGGGCGGGTTTCAGCCGCGCGTGCCAAGAGGCCAGCATCGGGAAAAGGTTCGGGGGCGATTTCATCGCCGGCGCGCGCGATGAGATGGGCGCCTGAGCCGATGAGGCGGGTGGGGCCATTGGGCAGGGTTACTTCAGAAAGTAACAGGATGGCGGGGCTTGATTTGGCATTTGCGGCGGCGTCAAAGCTTTGCGCATAGGCCTGCCCGCGGCGGGCGTCGATGATGGCGAGGATGGGCAGGCGCTGGGGATTTTGCCGTGCGGCACGAAGCGCCATGGCTTCGAGGCTGGAAAATCCGATGACGGGGATTTGGAGCGCCAGACCCAAGCCGCGCGCAAAGGCGAGCGCAATGCGAAGGCCAGTGAAGGTGCCGGGGCCGGTTGTGACGGCAATGCGGGTGAGGGCGTGAAAGGGCACATTCGCCTCAGCCATCACAGCCTCTACCATCGGGGCCAAGGCTTCGGCGTGACCTTTGGCCATGGGTGTTTCACGTGAAGCTACAAGCCGGCCATCAACCGCCAGCGCTGCCGAGCAGGCTTCCAGTGCCGTATCGAGGGCAAGAATGCGGCTCAGACCGGCCTTACCTCGCTCACTTCCGGAATGAAGTGACGCAACAGGTTCTCAATGCCGTGCTTGAGGGTTGCCGTTGAGGAAGGGCAACCGGCGCAAGAGCCCTTCATGTTGAGATAGACCACGCCATCGCGGAAGCCGTGGAAGGTGATGTCGCCACCATCCTGCGCCACGGCGGGGCGCACACGGGTGTCGAGCAATTCCTTGATCGTATCGACAATGCCGGCATGTTCAGGGCTGAAGGTCGCTTCCCCGGAAACCGCTTCGGCAGCTTCTTCTTCCAGAACCGGGGCACCGGACAGGAAATGTTCCATGATGACGCCCAGAATGGCCGGTTTCAGATGCTGCCATTCACCTTGGGCCTTGGTGACGGTGATGAAATCACCGCCCAAAAACACGCCCGCCACGCCCTTCACCTCGAACAGCTGGGCCGCGAGGGGTGATTTTTGGGCTGCTTCATGCGTCACAAAATCGCGCGGGGCACCCTTTACCACGGGCTGGCCGGGCAAGAATTTGAGGGTTGCGGGGTTCGGAGTGGCTTCGGTCTGGATGAACATGGTGGATGGCTCCTCGTTCCTGTGAATTTAGAACAATTCCAGAAAACTTCAAGCACCGTCAGCTTTGGACGAAGCCCACGATCTTCTTCACATCCTTCAGAATGGGGGCCGCGATGGCACGGGCGCGGGCTGAACCATCGGCCAGAATCGCATCAATATGGCCGGGATCGGCGGCAAGGCGGGTCATTTCAGCGGCAATGGGCGAAAGTCGGGCCACGGCCAGATCGGCCAGCGCGTTTTTCAGGCTCGAATAGGGCTGGCCGCCAAATTGGCCCAAAACCTTCTCCACCGTAGCGCCTTCGAGGGCGGCAAAAATGCCAGTGAGATTGGCCGCTTCGGGGCGGTCTTTCAGGCCTGGAACTTCCGAGGGCAAGGCATCTGGGTCGGTCTTGGCTTTGCGAATCTTGCGGGCGATGGTGTCGGCATCATCGGTCAAATTGATGCGCGAAAGATCCGAGGGGTCCGATTTCGACATTTTCTTGGTGCCATCGCGCAAGGACATGACGCGCGTGGCAGGCCCCGTAATCATGGGTTCGGGCTGCGGGAAGAAGCCTTGCGCATAGCCAGCCTCCGCAATCGAATCCTGATAGTCGATGTTGAATTTCTGGGCGATGTCGCGGGCCAGTTCCAGATGCTGCTTCTGGTCTTCGCCGACCGGAACATGGGTGGCGCGATAGGCCAGAATGTCGGCGGCCATGAGATTGGGATAGACATAAAGGCCAACAGAAGCGCGCTCTTTGTCCTTGCCGGCTTTTTCCTTGAACTGCGTCATGCGGTCTAGCCAGCCAAGCCTTGCCACGCAATTGAAAATCCAACCCAATTCCGCATGGGCGCTGACTTGGCTCTGGTTGAAGATGACGGATTTTTTGGGGTCGAGCCCACAGGCCACATAGGCGGCCGTCACATCGCGGATGGCCTTGTGCAGCTCGCGCGGGTCTTGCCAAACGGTGATGGCATGCATGTCTACCACGCAATAGATTGACTCATGACTTTGGGCCATGGCGATCCAGTTGACCATGGCGCCCAAATAATTGCCCAGATGCAGATTGCCCGTGGGCTGCATGCCGGAAAAGACGCGCGGGGTGGCTTTGGTCATGAATCTTGGCCTTTCGTTCTTTTGACTTGGCTTATGCCTCAAGCCTTCCGGCGGAGGAAGCCCTTCAGTTCAACCCATTTCATCGCGCCTGTCAGCTCGGCTGCCAGGAAATATACAAGGCCACCGCCTATGCAAAGCCCTGCCAATACGGCCAAGCGCAGGCCGAGCCCGGTGCCGGGTTCATAAATGGGCGCGGCCCACTGCACCATCAGCCACAAGAAAGCCCCCATGAGGGCGCTTGCCGCCAGAATACGCGGCAGGCGGGATTTCAAGCGGGCATCGATTGCGTAAAAGCCGCGCCGATGCAGCGTGAAGCCAAGCTGGGCCGCATTCACCCAAGCAGCAATGCCAACAGCTGCGGCAATGCCAACATGGCCGATATAGCGCGATAAGCTGAGGCTCAAGACAAGATTGATGATAACGGAGATGATGGCGAACATCATCGGCGTGCGGGTGTCTTCACGGGCATAAAAGCCAGGCTGGAACACTTTGATCAGGGCAAAGGCCGGCAAGCCCAGCGCGTAGGCGGCCAAGGCTGGAGCCACGGCGAGTGTATCGGCACGGCGGAAGGCACCATGTTCGAACAAGGTGTGGAAGATGGGTGCCCCGATGAGCACGAGGGCGGCAGCGGCTGGTAGTGTTAGGAATAGCGACAATTCGAGCGCGCGGTTTTGTACGTTGAGGGCCTGCTCATTTTCACCGCTGCGTAATTTGCGTGACAAATCCGGCAATAGCACCACGCCGATGGCCACACCGATGACGCCCAGCGGAAGCTGGAAAAGCCGATCGGCGAAATAGAGATAGGAGACGGCACGGTCGATGGTTGTCGCAATCATCTGGCCGAAGACCAAATTGATCTGCACGATGCCACCCGAAATAATGCCCGGCACTGACAGCCATAGCACTTTTTTGACCCCCGGCGTGAGCTTGGGCATGCTGGGAAAGAGCGGCATGCCTGCCCTTTTGCAAGCCACCGCCAGCAAGGCATATTGCGCGATGCCGGACACGAGGATGCCGATGGCGAAAATGTAACCGGTTGCTGCACTATCACCTGTACCCAGCCACCACACGACAGCGTTGGATGCGATCATCACGATATTGAGCAGGATGGGTGCCGCGGCAGCGGCGGTGAAGCGGTTCATGGCATTCAGCACGCCAGATTGAAGAGCCGTCAGGGACATGAACAGCAAATAGGGAAAGCAGATGCGGGTGAGATCAACTGCCAGATCGAACTTTTCGCCCTCGCCGCCAAAGCCCGGCGCGATGACGAAAATGAGATAAGGCATGAAAAGAATGGCCAGCGTGGAGAAAAGCACAAGCCATGCGGTGAGAACCGAAAACACTTCCAAGGCAAAATGATGAGCCGCCGCTTCGCCATCGCCTTCAATGCGGCGGGAAAATTGCGGCACGAAAGCGGCGTTGAAGGCGCCTTCGGCAAATAGCGCGCGAAACAGATTCGGAAAGCGTTGCGCAATGACGAAGGCTTGGCTGACGGGGCCGGTTCCCAGGGCAAAGGCCATCAGCTGATCGCGGATGAAGCCCAAGACGCGGCTGATCATGGTGAAGCCGCCAACAGTTGCGGCACGGCGGGCCAATGACATTTCCTCAATCCTTCCCCGGCTTCAAGACGCCCAGCAATTCCTGCTCGATCGTCTTGCGGCGCGTGTCGCGCTCGATTTTGGCACCTGTGAGATCGGTCACATAAAAAACGTCCACCGCGCGCTCACCGAAAGTGGTGACATGAGCCGAGGCGATGTTGAGCGACAAGCGGAACAGGGCTTCGGTCAAATCATATAATAGCCCGATGCGGTCCAGCCCGGCCACCTCAATGACAGTCGTGCGGTTGGAGCCTTCATTGTCGATGATGACTTGTGGTTCGACCGTAAAGGCCTTGATACGGCTGGTGAGTGGGCGCACATCTGAAATGGCTTGCCGGATATGAAGCTCGCCGCTCAATGCCTTGCGGATGAGTTCGGTCACACGCTCCGCGCGGCGGCGTTCATCTTCCGCTTGGCTAAATTCGCGCTGGATCAAGATGGTGTCGAGCGCCATGCCATCGGCGGTGGTAAAAATTTGCGCGCCGGCAATATTGGCACCGGCTGCCGCGCAAGCGCCTGTGATAAGGGCCAGCAGGCGCGGATGGTCGGGGGCATAGACCGTCAATTCTGTAATGGCGGTGAATTCATCGGTGCGGATATCGGTGGCGATGGCCTCACCGCGCGCGGTTGCTTGTTCCACAAGCTTGGCATGGGCTAGCTGGTGGGTGAGATCGACCGTCATCCAATAGGGATCATAATGGCGTTGGGTCCAGGCTTGGTGCTGGTCTTGCGTCCATCCGGGCTTGGCTTGCATAAACGCCTTCTGTGCCGCCGCAACACGGGCCTTGCGGGTGACGGAACTGTGACCGCCCGACAAAAGTGGTTCAGCTTCGGCATAAAGGGTTCGCAAAAGCTGGCCTTTCCAGCCGTTCCACACGCCCGGGCCAACAGCGCGGATATCGACAACCGTGAGAATGAGCAAAAGCTTCAGCCGTTCGGGGCTTTGCACGACCTTGATGAAATCAAGAATGGTCTTGAAATCATTCAAGTCGCGCATTTGGGCGGTTTCGCTCATTAGCAAATGATGGCGCACGAGCCAGGCCACGGTTTCGGTTTCAGCTGGCGTCAGACCAAGCCGGGGGCATAGTTCCAAGGCGATGCGTTCACCCGCGATGGAATGATCCTCATCGCGGCCCTTGGCGATGTCATGCAGCAGGACGGCCACATAGAGCACGCGGCGCGAGACAAGGCTGTGGATGATGTCGGAGGCAACCGGGTGATCTTCCTTCAGCCGCCCCCGCTCGATCTGCGACAGGATGCCGACCGAACGGATGAGGTGCTCGTCCACCGTATAATGGTGATACATGTTAAACTGCATCATGGCGACGATCTTGCCAAAATCAGGGATGAAACGGGCGAGAACACCGGCTTCATTCAGGCGGCGCAAGGTTTTTTCCGGGTCGCGACTGCCGGTTAACAGATTGACGAAAAGATGGTTGGCTTCCGGCTCATGGCGCAGCTTGGTGACATGGACAAGCGAGCGGCGCACGCGCTTGAGCGCATCTGGGTGGACGCTGACGCCATGCAAGTCGGCAAAGCTGAAGAGGCGCAGGATATTGACAGGATCGTTGGTAAATACCTCATCATCGGTTACATTCATACGGCCAGCATCGAGTTTGAAACGGCCGCTTTCCGGGATGGTGGAACGCTTGCGCGGAAAGCGGCTTAAAAAGCCTGTCATGCCGGGGGCGGTTTTGACTTCCTGGGATTCCAGCACGGCGCAGAAAATGCGCGTCAGATCGCCAACTTCCTTGGCGATGAGAAAATAGTGCTTCATGAAGCGTTCGACGAATTTCAGCCCGCCATGCGCCTTGTAGCCCAAGCGCTCTGCCAATTCGGCTTGGCGTTCAAAATGGATGCGGTCATCGCGCCCACCCATGAAATGAAGCTGGCAGCGGACGGCCCAGAGGAAGTCTTCGCATTTGACAAAGCGAGCGGTTTCTTCGCGCGTGAAGATGCCTTTGACGGCAAGTTCTTCCGGGCCTGCCGCGCCATAAAGGAATTTGGCGATCCAGAACAACGTGTTGAGATCGCGAAGGCCGCCCTTGCCATCCTTCACATCCGGCTCAACAAGATAGCGTGACTCGCCGGATTTTGTGTGGCGAGCATCGCGCTCTTTCAGTTTGGCGGCAATAAACTCGCGCGCCCCATTGGCAGCCAGTTCACTGCGATAGCGAAGCTGTAATTCATCGCAGAGAGTTTGCGCGCCACAGATGAAACGGGCTTCGAGAACTGCTGTCATGATGGTGCTGTCTGAGCGGGATAAGCGCATGCATTCTTCCACACTGCGCACCGAATGGCCGACCTTGAAGCGCAGGTCCCACAGGGCATAGAGCATGAATTCGATGATGCTCTCGCTCCAGCCTGTTTGCCGCCAGGGCAGCAGGAACAGCAGATCAATATCTGAATTGGGAGCCAGTGTTGCGCGCCCATAGCCGCCCACGGCCACCACCGCGAGCCGTTCGGCGGTGGAGGGGTTTTGTGAGCGATAGAGATGTTTGACGGCAAAGCGATAGAGAAGCTTGATCAGTTCATCTTGGATGAAGCTCAAATTCATCGCGCATTGGGTTCCGCGCCCATCCGCATTGAGGCGACTCTGGGCCTGGGCGCGGCCTTGTTTGACCGCTTCTTTCAGCAATTCAAGAATAGCCGGGCGCACATGGGGGGCATTGGCGCGGCTTGCGGCAATCGCATCCATCTGGTCGGCGAGGGATTGGCTGTCGAATAATTGCTCCGGGTTTTGCGGCGTTTGCATCATGTGAGTTGCTTCAACACATAAAGCAGGTCGAGGGCTTCGCGCGGGGTGAGCTGATCGGGGCTTGTTTCGGCAAGCTTGGCCAAGGCCGGGTGCTGGGCGGGAACGGGCTTGGCATGGGCATCAAACAGGGGCAGCGCATGGGCCAGATCGGAGGCGGGGTTCTTTTGCGCGTTTTCTTCCAGCATCTGCATGACTTGGCCGGCACGGGTGAGGACGGCCGGGGGAAGGCCTGCAAGGCGGGCGACCTGAATGCCATAGGAGCGATCGGCAGCACCATCTGCCACTTCATGCAAAAAAATGACCTCTCCCTGCCATTCGCGCACTGTCATGGAGACGTTTTTCAAGCCGGAAAGCTTTTGCGAAAGTCGCGTCAATTCATGGAAATGGGTGGCAAAAAGTGCCCGACATTGATTGACTTCGTGCAGATGTTCCACGCAAGCCCAGGCGATGGAAAGCCCGTCGAACGTGGCCGTGCCGCGCCCGATCTCATCCAGAATAACAAGCGCGCGCGGGCCGGATTGATTCAGAATGGCAGCGGTTTCGACCATTTCCACCATGAAGGTGGACCGCCCACGCGCTAAATCATCAGCCGCACCCACGCGCGAGAATAAGCGATCGATAACGCCAATATGGGCAGATTTCGCCGGAACAAAGGAGCCCATCTGCGCCATGACGGCAATGAGTGCATTCTGGCGCAAGAAGGTGGATTTGCCAGCCATATTGGGGCCGGTGACGAGCCAGATGGGGTGGCCGCCTTCGTCAGCCGACAAATGGCAATCATTGGCGATAAAGGTGCCGCCACGGCTGTGGGCGAGAGCTTGCTCGACAACCAGATGGCGGGCCTGCTCCATGGCAAAGGCACGCGAGGCATCGACCTTGGGGCGGGTGAGATTTGCGGTTTCGGCAAGCTCGCCCAGAGCGGCGGCCACATCTGTCTCGGCAAGGGCTGAAGCGATGTTCGTGATGACATCAGCCTGCTCGCCAATACGGGCCACGAGCTTGGTGAAAATCTCAAGCTCCAGCGCGGTGGCGCGGTCGCCTGCCACTGCCATGCGGCTTTCAATATCGGCAAGCTCGGCGGTGGTGAAGCGCATGGCATTGGCCATGGTTTGCCGGTGGATGAAATTGGCCGCGTGAGGACTTTTCAGAAGCTCTTGGCCCGCGGCGGGGGAAAGTTCCACGAAATAGCCCAGCACATTATTGTGTTTGATCTTCAGCGATTTGAAATTGGTGTCGCTGATATAGCGCGCCTGAAGGCCTGCGATCACGCGGCGGCCATTGTCACTTAACGCCCGCAGCTCATCCAAATCCTTGTCATAGGCTTCGCGCACAAAACTGCCATCGCGAGCCATCAGCGGAAGCTCGTCTTTCAGGCTCGCGGCCATTTCAGCTTACAGGCCCTGATCCGACTGGCCCAGACATTCGCGCGCTGCGATAATTTCGGCAGGCATGGAGCCCAAGCCCGTGGGCACAAGGGCTTGCGCGATCATGCGGGCACTCGCCAATCCCTGCCCGATGGCGGCGATGTCTCGCGGGCCGCCACGGCCCAGAGTCAGGCGGGCAAGAGCGCGGGATATATCGGGGGCGCGCGAGAGTTCGCGGCGCAAGTCTTTGCGTAAATTGCGTTCGCCATGGAAGAAGGCCACCGCATCAAGCCGGGCATGGATGGCGGCAGGATCGGTGAGAGGGCCTGCAAGGCGGCTGGCGAATAGCCTCGCCCCTGCGCCGGTGACCGTTAGGTCCATGGCATCGAGCAGGCTTCCTTTGCGCTCGCCGGTGAGGGTTTTCAAAAGCTCCAGATTGGTGCGCGTGGCCGCATCCATCAGCACGGTGCCACCTTGCTCATCCTTGCGGGGATGGCTGAGCTTGGGCAGGCGGCCAACTTGGGTGACGCTGACGTAATCGAGAAGGGCTCCCGCTGCGGCAATTTCAGCGCGCGAGGTCAACCCATAAGCCTCCGGGGCGGCAATCGCGAAATGATCGGCAAGGCGGCGGGCGGCAGTTGTGGAATCAAAGCGCACGGCTGGAAGGGGCGACAGCGGGGCGTTGGAATGCTTGACGGGTCCGGCCACTTCCTCATCGGCCAAAAGCGTGTCGGGCAGGATGATCTCACCGGGATCGAGCCTTGCCAATTCGGTGCCGAGGCCAGATAGGGGGATGGTGGCTACCCGAAAATCACCGGTTGAAATATCAAGCCAGGCAAGGGCGAGTTCATAGGCACCTTTGGGCCGGAGAATGCACATCAGATAATTATGGCGGCGGGCATCCAGAAGCGTGTCTTCGGTAAGGGTTCCGGGGGTGACAAGCCGGATCACTTCGCGCCGGACCACGGATTTGGCACCGCGCTTTTTCGCCTCCGCCGGATCTTCCGTCTGTTCGCAGACAGCAACACGGTGGCCGAGCCGGATCAGGCGTTCGAGATATTCATCCGCCGCATGGACCGGCACCCCGCACATGGCAATGTCTTGCCCCAAATGCTTGCCGCGCTTGGTCAGCGTGATGCCGAGCGCGCGCGAGGCGATTTCGGCGTCTTCGAAGAATAATTCGTAGAAATCACCCATGCGGTAGAAAAGCAGGCTTGCCGGGTTAGCGGCCTTAATTTCCATGAATTGCGACATCATGGGGGTGACGCGCAGGTCATCGCGGGGGCTGGCCCCGCTGGCCTCGCCCTCGAAAATCCAACCCTGCTGGCCCGTTTCATTCATCGCATTTACCTATGGCGGCTTGTGGCCAGTTGCGCCACATTCTAATCTTACCGCCCAACAAGGGGATACAGGCTTTCCATGGCAATCGACAAGCGACCGCAGCGACCTTCCTTCACCGATCAGGAAGCCCTGAATTTCCACAGTCGGGGCAAGCCCGGAAAGCTGGAAATCAACCCGACCAAGCCCATGGCAACACAGCGGGACCTTTCGCTGGCCTATTCGCCAGGCGTGGCTGTACCCGTGCGCGCCATCGCCGAAAAGCCGGAATTGGCCTATGAATACACCGCCAAGGGCAATTTGGTGGCGGTCATTTCCAATGGTACGGCCATTTTGGGCCTGGGCGATCTGGGGGCCCTGGCCTCAAAGCCCGTCATGGAAGGCAAGGCGGTATTGTTCAAACGCTTTGCCGATGTCGATTCCATTGATTTGGAAGTCGATACCAAGGATGCAGAAGAATTCATCAATGCGGTGCGTTATCTCGGCCCCTCCTTCGGCGGTATCAACCTTGAGGATATTAAGGCGCCAGAATGCTTCATCATCGAGCAGCGCCTGCGCGAGCTGATGGATATTCCCGTATTCCATGATGACCAGCATGGCACGGCCATTATCGCGGCGGCGGGTTTGATCAATGCGCTGGCCATTACGGGCCGCGACATCAAGACAGCCAAGATCGTGTGCAATGGGGCGGGGGCTGCGGCTATTGCTTGTATTGAGCTCATCAAGGCCATGGGTGTACCGCATGACAACATCATCCTTTGCGATAGCAAGGGGGTTGTCTATCAGGGCCGCGAAGATGGCATGAACCAGTGGAAATCTGCCCACGCCATCCGCACCGATGCGCGCAGTTTGGATGATGCCATGGCAGGCTCAGATGTGTTCCTGGGGCTTTCGGTCAAAGGTGCGGTGACGCCGAAAATGGTCAAGTCGATGGCCGCGCGTCCCATCATTTTTGCCATGGCGAATCCCGACCCGGAAATTACACCCGAGGAGGTAGCAGCCATCCGCGATGATGCGATCATGGCAACAGGTCGGTCGGATTATCCCAACCAGATGAATAATGTGCTGGGCTTTCCCTATATTTTCCGCGGTGCCTTGGATGTACGCGCGCGTACCATCAATGACGAGATGAAAATTGCCGCCGCGCAAGCCTTGGCAGAATTGGCGCGCACCGATGTTCCTGATGAGGTTGCGGCTGCCTATCATGGATCGCGCCTGCATTTTGGGCCAGATTACATCATCCCCGTGCCGTTTGATCCACGCCTCATCGCCACCATTCCGCCCGCTGTTGCCAAGGCGGCGATGGCATCTGGTGTAGCGGGTAAAATGATTGTGGATCTGGACGCTTATGCAGCTGAGCTTTCCGCGCGGCTGGATCCGATTGCGGGCTCGCTGCAATCCATCTTCGAAAAGGTTCGCGCCCGGCCGCGCCGCATTGTATTTGCCGAAGGTGAAGAAGACCGCATGATCCGGGCTGCCAATGCCTATGCCAGCATGGGCTTGGGTGAGGCCATTCTCATCGGTCGCGAGGCTGAAATCGAAAAGACGCTGAGTGCGAAGGGTTTGGAACTCAATGAGAATGTAACCGTGCTGAATGCACGATTATCAGAACGCAATGTGGATTATGCGGGGTTTCTTTATCAACGCTTGCAACGCCAAGGCTTCTTGCTGCGCGATTGTCAGCGCATGGTCAATCAGGACCGCAATGTCTTTGCCGCTTGCATGGTGGCGCTGAAAGATGCCGATGGTCTTGTCACGGGCCTCACGCGCAATTTCTCGGTGGCTTATGAAAATGTGCGTCAGGCGATTGATACGCGCGAGGGCCATCGCAGTATTGGTGTTTCCATGGCGCTGTGCCGGGGACGCACGGTATTCATTGCCGACACATCCGTGCTGGAACTTCCCGCCCCAGAAGAGCTTGCCGATATTGCCCAGGAAGCGGCCAATGTGGCGCGGCGGTTTGGTTATGAGCCACGGGTGGCCTTCCTGTCCTATTCCACCTTCGGGCATCCGCATGGCGACCGTGCCGAGCGGGTGCGCGAGGCGGTGGCCGTGCTCGACAAGCGCGGGGTTGAGTTTGAATATGAAGGCGAAATGGCCGCCGATGTTGCCTTGTCAAAAGAGGCAATGGCGCTTTATCCCTTCTGCCGGCTAACCGGGCCTGCCAATGTGCTGGTTATGCCTGCCGCACATTCAGCTTCCATCGCCACCAAAATGCTGCAACAGCTGGGTGGTGTGATGGTTGTGGGGCCACTTCTGACGGGGCTGGAACGGCCTGTGCAAATTGCCTCGATGAACGCGACCGCCTCTGACATTGTAAACCTTGCCGCGATTGCAGCTTACGATATCAATAGCTGATCGGGTGGCCCGAAATGCCCGAAATAGCGCGGGTTGATGCGCGAGATGGGCAAGGTCACAAAAACATCGGTCGTGCCGAAATCAGCATCGATAACGGCTTCAGGGCCGACCCAGGCACCGATGCGCATATAGGCTTTGAGCAAGGGCGGTAAAAGGCGCAGGGCTTGGCGGGGGCAAACAGCCTTTGGCTGGATCGGGATGCCCCTGCCCAGCGCACCCATCACGGTCCATTCAGGTGGGGGTAGGCAATGGGTTGCCAGAAAGCCCAAGGCGGTTTCATGCTGGGCGGGGTCTGGTCCTTCCAGGCTGGCGCAGCCCATCATGGCGGTGAGCTTGTGGAGGCGGACATAATTCCAGATTGCCTGCCACATCAGGCTTGCAGCCATTGTGGCGCGGTGGCTTTGGCCGATGCAGGTGCGGCCAATTTCCAGAAATTGAAGTTGCGGATGGCGGGCCAGAAGCGGGGCGAGATCAAATTCGCCCGCACTATAAAATCCATGCGCCTTTTGCGCGACCGCTTGGCGCAAGAGGCGGCAGGTGCCGATGATTTCTTCATCCGGTGATAAGAGCAATAGGTGATCACAGTCTGCGTCGAATAGATCCATATCGCGGCGTGACAAATTGGGGCGGGCGCTGGCCTGTTCGCAGAATATTTCATGGCGAAGGGCAAAGGCTGCATCGCGCTCTGCCGCAGTGGCGGCAAGCTTGGCGGTGAGATCGCCCATGCGGGCAAGAGGGGTTTCGTGGCTCATGGCATTTGCGCTTTTGCCATAAGGCAAGGGAATGCGACAGGTCAGGCAGCGTCGCGGGCTTGGGCGCGGCTGAGAAGGTGGCTGAGTTGGGCCGGATCGAGGGGCTTGTGCAGAACGCCATCCATGCCGGCCTCAAGGCATTCGGCTTCGATGGTGCCGGGCTGATGCTGGGTGAGGGCGAAAATGGTCAGGGGCTCGTGGCCTTGGGCCTGCTCGTCCCGGCGCAGGCGGCGGGTGATGCTGAGCCCGCTTTCGCCGGGCAATTCCACATCCATCAGCACAAGGCCGGGGCGGGTATCCGATAGGCTTTGCGTGAAGGCGGCACCATCCACATGGATGGTGACTTCATGACCCAAGGCTTCAAGGCCTGCGCGGATGAGACGGGCATTGACGGGGTTGTCTTCCACCACAGAAACTTTGACGCCCTCGGTGCGAGCGGGCTTGGCGGCAAGGGTGCGGGCGAGCGTGTCGCGCCGCCAGGGTTTCAGCAAATGGCCGATGCGGGGATCGTCGATCAAATCGGCTGCCGCACGGCGATCTTCGGGCGAAAGCAAAAGCCAGATGCGGGTTGAGCTTTGGGCACTGATTTGCGGCAAGGCGGCACGCAGGGCCTGGGCATAGGCCATGTCGATGATGAGGTGGTTGGCCGCGCAATTTTTAGGATCAAGGCCGGAAAGCGTTGGCTTACGACGCAGCACGGCACCACCCATCGCGTTCAGCGTGTTAATAAAAAGTGCAGCACTGGGGCCAGCAGGCATCAGCAATTCGACCGTGAAGGGGCGCGTGGTGGGGGCAGCGGATAATTGCCAAGACGTGAAGGGAAGGGTGAGCGTAAAGCGACTGCCGCTTGCATATTGGGGGTCACAATAAAGGCTGCCGCCCATGCGCAAGGCAAGGTCGCGTGAGATGGCAAGGCCAAGGCCGCAGCCGGCTTCAGCAGTATCACCCTTGATGAACCGCTCAAAAATGCGCTCGCGCATGTCAGGGGCTACACCAATGCCGGTATCTTCGAGCGTGAAGGTGAGTTCACCGGCAACAGGGCCGGGGGCGAGCTTGATGGACACACCACCGAGTTTGGTAAATTTGACGGCGTTTCCGGCCAGATTGAGCAAGATTTGGCGCAGGGCAGCAGCATCACCCGTCACCAAGCGTGGCAGGCCGGGTTCGGCATGGCATGCAATGGAAATAGATTTGGCATAAGCGCGCGGGGCCAAAAGTTCCGTCACCTGCTCGACCAGTGCTAAAGGATCAAAGGGTGCAGGTGAACCATCGAGACGACCGGCGGCGATTTGGGCGTCTTCGAGAATTTCTTCGGCGACCGACATCAGGGCGCGGGCGGAGGTTTCAATCGCGATGGCGTAGCTTTGCTGTTCGGGCGTGAGTTTGGTTTCCAGCAACAGGCCTGCCATGCCGGTGATGCCGTTCATGGGGGTTCGGATTTCATGGCCCATGGCCGCGACAAGCCGCTGGCGGGTCGTACTTTCGCCTTGGGCGCGCAGGAGTTGCTTTCGCAAGCTGGCCGATTGGCGCGCCAGATACAGGCAAGCAAGGCCTGCGGCGGCGACCGTTATGCATGCAATGGCGAGGGCGAGTGTCATCGGCGGCTAGGTTTCTCCCAGACTCCAGCGTGACAGAAGAGGATTAGGAAAGGCTTGGGCAAAAGCCTAAAATTGAATCAATTTCAGGCCGCCTCAAACATGCGCAGGCGCTGGCGATAGCTTAAGGCTTCGGCAATTTGCAGGCGGCCCACCTTGGCGCGCCCCTCCATATCCGCCAGCGTTCGCGCCACGCGCAAAACCCGGTGATAGCCGCGCGCGGAAAGGCCCATGGCATCGGAGGCCTCGGCCAGAAGCTTCATGCCGGGATCATCGGGTCGCGCGATTTCTTCTAGCACTTCGCCATCCGCAGCCGAATTGAGCAGAAGCGGTGACAGGCCCAGTGCTTGATAACGCTGGCGCTGGATGGCGCGGGCTTGGGCGACGCGAGAGGCTGCTTGCGCACTGCCTTCGGCAGGGGCTGGCAGGCTCAAATCTGAAGCGCGCACTGCGGCAAGCTCGATCTGGATGTCGATGCGGTCCAACAGGGGGCCGGAGAGTTTGGCCTGATAATCAGCCGCACAGCGCGGGCCTTTGCGGCAGGCGGAGGCACCTTCGCCACCACCACAGCGGCAAGGGTTCATGGCGGCGATGAGTTGGAAGCGGGCCTGATAGGTGACATGGGCATTGGCGCGCGCAATGACGGTTTCACCCGATTCCAAGGGCTGGCGCAGGGATTCCAGCGTGCGGGGCTGGAATTCGGGAAGCTCATCGAGAAACAGCACGCCGTGATGGGCAAGCGCCATTTCGCCGGGGCGCGCCTTCATGCCGCCACCCACGAGAGCGGCTTGGCTTGCCGAATGATGCGGGCTGCGGAAGGGTCTGCGGCGGGAAAGCTTGCCCTCGCGGATTTCGCCCGCGATGGAGGCAATCATGCTCACTTCCAGCATTTCGCGCGGTTCCATTGGCGGCAAAAGCGAGGGCAGGCGCTGGGCGAGCATGGATTTGCCTGCCCCCGGTGGCCCGATCATCAGCATGTGATGGCCACCAGCCGCTGCCACTTCGAGGGCGCGCTTAGCTGATTCCTGGCCCTTGATATCGCGCAGGTCAGGCAGTTTTCCGGCTTCGTCTGCCATCATGGGTTCAGGGCGGGTGAGAAGCTGGGTGCCTTTCACGTGATTGACGAATTGGATGAGATTGGCGGGGGCGAGAATGGCAAGGTCTTGGCCTGCCCAAGCCGCTTCTGGCCCGGACGCCTTGGGGCAGATGAGACCCATGCCCATCGCATTGGCCGCGACCGCAGCGGGAAGGGCGCCCGCCACGGCATGAATGCCGCCATCCAGCGCCAGTTCCCCGATCACCACCATGCCTTCCAGCGCGTCCGGCGGAATGACGCCCATGGCGGCCAGAATGGCCAGCGCAATGGGAAGATCATAATGGCTGCCTTCTTTTGGCAAATCAGCCGGGGCGAGATTGACGGTGATGCGCCGGGCCGGAAGCCCCAGCCCCACGGCGGTTAAAGCCGCGCGCACACGTTCACGGCTTTCACCCACCGCCTTGTCGGCAAGCCCCACGAGCGAAAAAGCCAC
>CAJBCQ010000091.1 GCA_903951595.1 uncultured Hyphomicrobiales bacterium
CGAAGCGGGCGGCTTTGCGGGAGCAATCGCTGTCGAGAACCCCGGCCAGCACCATCGGCTGGTTGGCCACGATGCCCACCGTGCGGCCATCAATACGGGCAAAGCCCACAATGATGTTGCGCGCGTGGGCTTCCTGAATCTCGAAGAAATCGCCCTCATCCACCGTCTTGAGGATGAGTTCCTTCATGTCATAGGGCTGGTTGGGATTGGCTGGAACCAGCGTGTCCAAAGAATGATCGATGCGGACTGGATCATCGAAGCTTTTCAGCTCCGGAATTTCGGCCACGTTGGAGGACGGCAGGAAGTCGATCAAGCGGCGCATTTGCAGAAGGGCTTCCACATCGTCGCGATAGGCGCGGTCGGCGATGGAGGATTTGACGGTGTGAACCGAAGCACCACCCAATTCCTCGGCCGTCACCGTTTCATTGGTCACGGTTTTCACCACATCGGGGCCGGTTACGAACATGTAGCTCGTGTCCTTCACCATGAAGATGAAGTCCGTCATGGCGGGGGAATAAACGTCGCCACCGGCGCAGGGGCCCATGATGAGGCTGATTTGCGGGATGACGCCGGAGGCCTGCACATTGCGGGCGAACACTTCGCCATAGCCGCCAAGGGCGTTCACGCCTTCCTGAATGCGCGCACCACCGGCATCGAACAGGCCGATGATGGGCGCGCGGTTGCGGATGGCCATGTCTTGGATCTTGGTGATCTTTTTGGCGTGGGCTTCGGAAAGCGAGCCGCCGAACACCGTGAAATCCTTGGCGAAAACATAGATCACGCGGCCATTCACCGTACCCCAGCCGGTAATGACGCCATCACCCGGGATGCGCTGGTTTTCCATGCCGAAATCGGTGCATGTGTGTTCGACGAACATGTCGAATTCTTCGAAAGAGCCTTCATCGAGCAGCAATTCCACGCGCTCGCGGGCGGTCAGCTTGCCGCGGCCATGCTGGGCATCAATGCGCTTCTGGCCGCCGCCCAAGCGGGCTTCGGCACGGCGGTTTTCAAGCTGCTGGAGAATGTCTTGCATCGCGGATGCCCTCACCGGAATTGCCCTTTCTTTTTCTTTATCATTCGGTGGCGAATGTTCAAACCAGCCCTTTGGATAAGGCCGTCAGGATACCATCCTCAGATAATTGGCCGTGGCCTCAAATTCGCGTTTGCGGCCAGCCCGACGGGCTACCGCTTCTGCATCCTCGCCCCAATGGGAAATCTGCCAATCCTCGTCCACATGGGCGGCAGTCCAAGCCGCATCCCAGGTGAGGGCACAGCTGCCCAAGGCGGTGCCTAGAAGGGCGGAACCGGTGAGTGTGGAAAGATTATGAATGGCGCAGAGCTGGTGGCTGTTGAAGCTTTCCAGCAAGTTGCCCAAGGCTGACAAAGCCGCAGGCGGTTGGGATTTGTGCAATATGGCGGTGGTGGTGTGAAATGGTGTTTGCAGCGCCTTTGCGGCCCATTCCAGCACCGGATCCCAATGGCGCGATTGCAGCTCCATAAAGGCAGCGGGGCTTTCGGCGCGGTAGCAGATGAGGTCGGCATCGGCAAAACTGGTGATCTCGGCGATAATGCGGGAGCGTTCCGGTGCCACGCGGTCAATCGTTGTATTCACAAGCTTCGTCAATGGCATAAGAGCGGGATTTATGAATTCGGTTTGGGCGTTCCATTCCGCGGCAATAGCCTCAGCCAGTTCGCGGCCCGGAATAGCGAGCGGCGCTTTCAGTGGGGTTTTCAGGGCGCGGCCATCCAAGGCAATGCCGAAGGCCGGATCTTCGCCGGTGACCGATACTTCCTTGTAAAACCGCTTGGGCATGGGGCGGATGAACTTATCGCGGGAAAGTTCATCCAGCTTTTCAGCACTCATCAAATCTGGCTTATGTTTCCTTGTCATGCGCGGTAGTCTGCCCAAACAGATTCCAGAACGGCGTGTAACTCATTGAATTCTCGCAAGATTGAGACGGGCCTGCAAGTTTCAAGCAGCTCAACAGTATGGAAGCCCCAAGCCACGCCGATGCCCGCAACACCGGCATGGTTGGCCATATCCAGATCGTAAGTGGCGTCTCCAATCATCACCGTGTCTTCAGGGCCAATGCCGGCTTCTTGCATGGCTTGCAGGATCATGGCTGGGTCCGGTTTGGAAGGCGCGCTGTCGGCGGTTTGGATGGTGACGAAGCGTCCTTCCAGCCCATGGTTTTGCAGCAAAATATCTACCCCGCGCCGGGTTTTTCCGGTGGCGATGCCAAGCTTGATGCGCTCATGGGCATGAAGCGCATCCAGCACGGCCTTGGCGCCGGGGAACAGCGGTTCTTCATGCGTTTTTGCGTCTCGGAAGGCCCAAAAAGCGGCCTTGTAGGCGTCCGCGAGAGCTTCCTGCTGCGCCTCGCTCTCATCCGGTGCCAGTTTACGCATGGCATTGATGAGCGACAGGCCGACGATGGACAGCATGCTTGCATGTGATGGCGGGGCCAGTTTTTGACTTTCGAAGGCTTTTGTCAGCGAGGCGGTGATCATCGCGTGGCTGTCCACCAGCGTTCCGTCGCAATCGAAAATCACGAGTTTCATTTATCGTCGGTTCCATCATAACGGTCGGGATCGAAGCCGAAGAATTTCCATGTTTTTCGCATATGCTCAGACAAAGGTGCTGTCACATCCACCGTGCCGCCGCGCGGATGCGGGAACACGATTCGGCGGGCGTGCAGGTGGAGCTTGTTCTGGATGCCCTCCGGCATATCGACATCACCGCCATATTTCTCATCTCCCAAAATCGGGTGACCGATGAGGGACATGTGAACGCGCAGCTGGTGCTGGCGGCCTGTCACGGGGCGCAAGGAAACCCAAGACATAACGGGCGGGGCCTTATCGACCACGGCGTAATGCGTAACAGCCTTTTGGGCGTCGTCATCTTCTTCATTCGCTTCGCGCATGCGGTCGCCATTGGGACCGGCACCCTTTGTCAGGGCCGCGTCCACCTTACCCTGCATGGGCTTGGGCAGGCCCTTCACGGCAGCCCAATAGGTTTTGCGTACCGACCGAGTGGCAAAGAGCTTGCCGAGGCTGGCCGCAATGGCGCGCCGTTTGGCGATGACGAGGATTCCGGACGTATCGCGATCGAGGCGATGGACGAGCAGCGGACGCTCGCCAAGTTCAGCCGCCAAGCCCATCAGCAGGCCATCGACATGGCGGAAGGTCTTGGTGCCACCTTGGGAGGCCAGACCAGCGGGCTTGTTCAACACGAACAAATCCTGATCCTCGAAGATGACCATGGATTTGAACAGCGCGCGTTCTTCGCGCGTTAGGGGCCGCGCATCGGCGGGGGCGGCATCGGCGGAGCGTTTGTCGAAGGCCAGTGGCGGCACGCGCACTTCCTGGCCGGTGGCAAGGCGGGCATTGAGCTGTGTGCGACCCCCGTTCACCCGCACCTGCCCTGTCCGCAGAAGCTTGTTGAGATAGGCGTGGGTGACGCCGGGAAAATGCAGCTTGAACCAGCGGTCCACGCGCATGTCGTTTTCATCCGCACTGACGGCTTTGAGGGTAACAGCGTTCACATTCATGCCAGCACGGTCCGGGTCAACCAAAGGCCTGCGAAAATCGCGGCAAGGGAGGCTGCGACGGTGAGGGTCATATAGGCAAGGGCGGCGGCTGTTTCACCGCGTTCGGCAAGAACGGCGAAATCCATCGAAAAGGCCGAAAAGGTGGTGAAACCGCCGAGGATTCCGGTGGTGAGGAACGCGCGGATTTCTTGGCTTGTATTGAATTTCAACGCCATGGCCGAGATGAGTACGCCCATGAGGAAAGAACCGGTGATGTTCACGCCAAGCGTTGCCCACGGGAAGGCCGTGCCGCAGAAGCGGCCACAGGCAACATTCACGCTATAACGGGCGGCGGAACCCAAGGCACCGCCGAGGGCAACCCAAAGGATCATCGGCATGGGTGGGGGTATAGCTCACCCTCTAGGGTGAGGGAAGCGTCAGAACTTGGTGGCTTTCCGGCCCTTCAAGCCCAACAAATCGCGCGCCTCAGCCGGGGTTGCCACCTGATGCCCCAGTTCCTCCAGAATGCGCCGGATTTTTGCCACCTGCGCGGCATTGCTGGCTGCCAGTTCGCCTTTGCCGAGATAGAGATTATCCTCCAGCCCCACGCGCGCATGGCCGCCCATGATGGTGCCCATGGTCACCAATGGAAACTGCGCCCTGCCCGCTGCGGCAACCGAAAACTGATAATCGCAGCCCAGCAGGCGGTCGGCGGTGGATTTCATCAGATGTAAGCATTCGGCATCAGACCCCATGCCACCCAAAACGCCCAGCACGAATTGCAGGAAAACGGGGCCTTTAATCAGCTTGCGGTCGAGGAAATGGGCGAGATTATAGAGGTGTCCGAGGTCATAGCACTCGAACTCGAAACGCGCACCGCGCGCCTCACCCATGTCCTTCAGAATTCGCTCTATATCCGCGAAAGTATTCTTGAAAACCACATCGCGGGTGGCCTCCAATCCGGGCTGTTCCCACGCATGTTTCCACTCACGCGGCCGACTGGCCATAGGATAGAGGCCGAAATTGATGGAGCCCATGTTGAGGCTCGTCATTTCGGGTTCAAGGTCATAGGCCGCAGCGAGGCGTTCATCCAACGTCATCCGGCTTGAGCCGCCGGTCGTGATATTGATGACGGCGTCCGAATTAGCGGCAATGTGTGGCACGAATTGGCGATAGATCGCCGGGTCCGGGCTCGGCCTGCCATCAGCGGCCAGCCGGGCGTGGAGATGAAGGATGGAAGCGCCTGCGGTTGCCGCCTCAATCGCACTGGCGGCAATTTCGTCAGGCGTGATCGGCAGATGCGGGCTCATCGATGGTGTGTGGATGGAACCTGTAATCGCACAACTGATGATGACCGGCATATCTCTGATCCTTATCCTTCACGTTCGCGGCGCAGCTTGGCCCAATATTCCAAGCGCTTGCGGATGTCACGTTCAAATCCTCTTTCCACCGGATCATAGAAGCGTTGGCGCGGCATGGCATCTGGGAAATAGTTCTGGCCGGAAAAGGCTTCCGGCTCATCATGGTCATAGCGATAGCCAGAGCCATATTCCTGTTGCTTCATCAACTTGGTGGGCGCATTCAGGATGATCTTCGGCGGCATGAGCGAGCCTGTATCGCGCGCCTTGCTTTGGGCTGCTTTCCACGCGGTGTAGACGGCGTTCGATTTGGGGGCGGTGGCCATATAAACGACCGCTTGCGCGATAGCCAACTCACCTTCGGGCGAGCCCAGAAAATCATAGGCATCTTTGGCCGCCAGCGCCTGCTCCAGCGCGTGCGGATCAGCAAGCCCGATGTCCTCCACCGCCATGCGGACAATGCGGCGCACTAGGAAGAGCGGGTCTTCGCCTGCGGTGAGCATGCGGGCAAGATAATACAAAGCCGCATCGGGATCTGAGCCGCGAACCGATTTATGCAGGGCGGAAATGAGGTTGTAATGGCCTTCCTGCGCCTTGTCGTAAAGCGGCAGGCGGCGTTGTACGACTTTCAGAACGCTTTCCCGATCCAGCAGCTTATCGCCTTCCTGAACGGCACGGAAAATTTCCTCCACCATGTTCAGAAAATAGCGTCCGTCGCCATCAGCCAGTAAGAGCAAGCCCTCGCGCGCATCCGGTTCCAGCGGCAAGGCGCGTTTTTCGTGCAGTTCAGCACGCGCCAGAAGCTGCTCCATGGCAGCTTCATCCAAGCGGTTCAGTACCAACACTTGCGCGCGCGAAAGCAAAGCTGCGTTCAGTTCAAAACTGGGATTCTCTGTCGTGGCCCCGACAAGCGTTATGGTTCCGTCTTCCACATAAGGCAGAAAGCCATCCTGCTGGGATTTGTTGAAGCGGTGAATTTCATCGACGAAAAGCAGCGTACCCCGCCCCTGCTGGCGGCGGATGCGGGCTTGCTCGAAAGCCTTTTTCAAATCCGCGACACCGGAGAAAATGGCTGACATCTGCTCGAACGCGAGGCCCGTTTGGCCGGCGAGCAATCGTGCAATCGTCGTTTTTCCCGTGCCGGGTGGGCCCCAAAAAATGATTGAACCCACATGGCCGGATCGCAACATGCGCGTGAGCGTGCCTTCTGGCCCCGTCAAATGATCTTGGCCCACAACATCTTCCAGCACCTGCGGCCGCAAGCGATCCGCCAGCGGGCGGGGTGCTTCATGGGCTTGGGAGGCGCTGTCGAAAAGGCTCATGTTTTAGTCTGTAAAGCGAAGGCGCACGGGTTTTCCGGCGCGCAAAATCGTGATGTCCCAACGGCCCGAGCTTTGACGCAGAGCCTTGGCAAAATCAGCAACGCTGGTGATGGAAGCGCCGTTCACCGCGGCGATCACATCGCCCTTCTTCACAAAACGCGCGCCAGAAAGCTTGCCGGAATCTGCCACCACGACGCCTTTTTCGGGAAGTGGCATGTTCAGTTCATCAATCACGGCAGGCGAGAGATTGGCAACGACCACGCCGCCCAGCGGGCTTTTCGGGTCAATCGTGCGTTGGTCACGCGGCGGCTTTTCCGGTGCGGGGATCAGCTTTACGGGTGCCGTGATGGGCTTTCCTTGGCGCATATAGGTCACCTCCACCGTGGAGCCAACAGGCTTGGAGACGATGCGGTAAACCAATTCGCGCGAGGCTTGGATATGCTGGCCATCCACAGCCACGATCACATCGCCGCGCTTCAGCCCTGCAAGTGCCAAGGGGCTTGCCGGATCGAGTTCCAGAACAAGGCCGCCATCCGGGCGTTCCAGCCCAAGGCCCTCAGCGATGTCGTTGGTGATTTCTTGAATGGCAGCGCCCATCCAAGGGCGCACGAATTTGCCACCATTTTCTGCCGCCAAAACGACGAGCCGCACCATATTGGCCGGGATGGCAAAGCCGATGCCGACGGAGCCGCCAGAGCGGGTAATGATGGATGTGTTGATGCCAATCAGGCGGCCCTGCATATCCACCAAAGCGCCGCCGGAATTGCCGGGATTGATGGCGGCATCGGTTTGGACGAAGAACTGAGCATCCGCGATGCCGTTATCACTGCGGGCAAGGGCGGAAATGATGCCGCTGGTGACGGTTTGGCCGATGCCAAAAGGGTTGCCGATGGCAAGGGCGAGATCGCCGACGGCAAGCTCGTCACTGTTACCGAAGGGCAACGCGGGAAGGCCATCCTTGGGGGCTTCAATTTTCAGGACAGCCAGATCGGAGCGCGGGTCGGTGAGTATGACCTTAGCGTCAAATTCGCGCCGATCGGCCAAGGCCACGCGCACATCCGTAGCGTTGGCGACAACATGGTTGTTGGTGACGATATAGCCCCGCTTGTCCACGATGACGCCGGAACCGAGGGAACTTGCCATGCGCTCCTGCTTTTGCCCCGGCATGTTGTCGCCAAAAAATTGGCGAAAGAATGGGTCGTTGGCGAAGGGAGAAACACTGACCTCCACCTTGGAGCGCGCATAGACGTTGACCACGGCCGGGGCGGAGGCGCGCACCACGGGGGCGAAGGAAAGCGTGATGTCGCCTTGGCTTTGCGGCACCTGCTGGGCCTGCGCCGGAAGTGCAAAAGCCAGCAAAGCGGCAAGCAGCAGGCAAATAGTTCGAAGCATTATGTACGCCGATCCAGTTTGGTTGAAAGAATAACGGCAG
>CAJBCQ010000092.1 GCA_903951595.1 uncultured Hyphomicrobiales bacterium
CTGATGGCAAGCATTTGCGCGCTTGCACTTTTCTCAAGCCCGGTTTTGGCCAATGATTGGGCCGGAGCCTATATCGGCGTTACCGGCGGCTATGCCATGGGCGAGTCTGATTTTACAGGCACCGGTGCCTTGGAGCCCGGCATTGAAAACCCTAACAGCGAAGGCACGATTGACGTTGAGGGTAGTTTGTTTGGCGCGCAGGTCGGTTTTAACTTCGATCTGGGCAATGGGATGATGGGCGGCATTGTGGCTGACTACTCCCACGCTAGCTTGGACGGAAGCGTCTGCGCGGATGATGATGATTGCGCTGGAGATGACCCCGGCCATACTTATGCTGAGGCATCAGCCGATTGGCTTTCCACGGTTCGCGGCAAGCTGGGTATCGCATCCGAGGAATCGTTTGTTTACCTCACTGGTGGTTTGGCCATGTCGAATGTCACGTCTACGGTCACCAACCTTTCAGGTGCCGATAGCTTTGATCTCAGTGAAGAAGCTGACATGACCGGTTGGACAGTCGGCGCTGGGATGAATTTCAAGGTTGCCGAGAATGTCGATATGGGCATTGAGTATCTCTATGTCGATCTCGGCGAGGCTGAGTATGACTACGAATGGCCGGTTGATGTGACTGGCGGCGCTGAAGGTGATTTGACGATGCATGTCGTGCGCGCTTCCATCAACTATCACTTCTGATCTCATTCCACTCGGATGTGACTTAAGGGCAGCTCTGTAAAGAGCTGCCTGTTTCGTTTTTGTGCGCCAATTTGACAGCGGCAACAAGCTGCCCCAAAACAGGTGATGAAAGGCCGGAGGGTGAGCCATGGTTTTTTGTCGGCGTGATTTTATTTTCGGTGGCATTTTGGTGCTCGCTATGTCCGGCAGGCCGCTTGGTGCCATAGCCGCTGAACCGGCTCGGGTGGTTCAGGCTTGGTATCGGTTGGTTCTGGAACTGGTACGCCATACGCCCACCTACACGCCCCCGGTTGCTAGCCGGTCTTTCGCCTATGTGGGTGTGACGGCGTTTGAGGCGGTTGCCAGCGGGAACCCTAAGCTGAAGTCGCTTGCGGGGCAGGTTCAGGGCTTGAAGCCCGTGCCGCTGCGCGAGGCTGGCCAAGAATTTCATGAGGCGGTGGTGCTGCATGCGGCGTTGGCTTCTATCATCCGCCATTTGTTCGCCAACACAGGCCCAACCGGCCAGCGCGCCATGAATGCGATGGGGAGCAAGCTGGGTGCCAAGGTGGCTGACGGTGTGGCTTCTGATGTTGCGGCCCGCAGCGAGGCTTATGGGCGGACGGTGGCCGCGCATATTCAGGCTTGGGCTGCCGAGGATGGTGGGGCGGTGATCGAGAATATGGGCTTTCCATTGCAGATGGATTTGCCCAAGGGGTCGCAGGATTGGGCACCTACAAATTTAGTCCGCCAGCAGCAGTTGCCGCTTTTGCCGGACTGGGGCAAGAACCGCACTTTCGCGATGCCCAATGGTGCCAGCTGTAAGATTCCGCCGCCGCCAACTTATAGTGAGTATCAGGCGTCAGCCTTCTATGCCGAGGCGCTGGAGGTTTACGAGGCCCGCAAGAACATCACCGAGGATGAAACGGCCATTGCGCGTTTCTGGGCGGATGATGCGATGCTTTCCAAAACACCGCCGGGGCATTGGATTCACATTGCTATGAATGCCTTGCAGAAAGAGCAGGCGGATGTGGCGCGCAGCGTCGAAGTTCTGGCGCGCTTGGGCATTGGTCTGGCGGATGCGTTCATCGGGTGCTGGGAGGCGAAATATCAGTACAATCTTTTGCGGCCCGTCTCCTATATCCGCCGCGTGATGGACCCTAAATGGGAGCCCATTTTGCTAACACCGCCATTCCCAGAATATCCCAGCGGCCACAGCACACAATCGGGTGCCGCAGCTGAAGTGCTAACCCAATTGTTTGGCGAGGATTATGCTTTCGTGGACAATGCGCAGGATGATGAAGGATTGCCGCCGCGATCCTTCGCGAGCTTTCGCGCGGCAGCGCAGGAGGCTGGCATTTCCCGGCTTTATGGTGGCATCCATTTCCGCGCGGCCATCGTGAATGGGCTAGAGCAGGGGCGTTGCATTGCGGCGTTCACAAATGCGCTTCGCACACGGAGATAAACGATGCTGAGATTTTTTCTGCTTCTCGCATTCTTCATTCCACTTGTTGCCCAGGCTGCACCGGTGACGCCGCGCTTTGTGGAAGAAACGGCAGTCTCTGGCATCAACAGCACCTTTACGGGTGATTGGGAATATATGGTGGGAGGTGGCGTTGCGGTGTTTGATTGTGATGGCGACGGGTTTGAGGACATGCTGCTTGCAGGCGGCACCTCGCGCGCCACATTTTATCGCAATGACAGCAAGCCGGGTGGTGAGCTGAAATTTGCCGCCGTGCAAAGCGGGTTGGAATTAGACAAGGTGGCGGGTGCCTATCCGCTGGATATCGACAGTGACACCATCACCGACATCGTGCTGTTGCGTGTGGGCGAGAATGTGGTGATGCGGGGCTTGGGTGGTTGCCGATTTGAGCGCGCCAATGAGGCGTGGGGGTTTGCTGGTGGCAATGCGTGGTCAACCGCTTTTGCGGCCATGTGGGAGAAGGGGGCCAGTTGGCCCAGCTTGGCTGTTGGCAATTATATTGATTTGACGCAGGAGGAGTTCCCCTGGGGTTCCTGCACCGAAAACTGGCTGCATCGAGGCGCGCAGAAGGGCTTTGCCGCGCCCGTGGCATTGAAGCCCAGCTATTGTGCGCTTTCCATGTTGTTCACGGATTGGAACCGTTCCGGCTCGCCATCGCTTCGCGTGTCGAATGATCGGGAATATTACAAGGGCGGGCAAGAGCAGCTTTGGCATTTGGAAGTGGGCAAAGAGCCGCGTCTTTATACGGAAGCGGAAGGTTGGAAGCGGCTTCGTATCTGGGGCATGGGCATTGCTTCGGCGGATTTGAATGCGGACGGATATCCTGACTATTTCCTCACCAGCATGGCCGACAACAAATTGCAGATATTGAAGTCCGTTGAGGGTGAACTGAAACCAGATTATGCCGATGTGGCATGGGCCAAAGGGGTTACGGCGCAACGGCCTTATGTGGGTGGCGAGATCAAGCCGAGCACGGCTTGGCACGCGCAGTTTGAAGATGTGAATAATGACGGCTTGACGGATTTATTTGTAGCCAAGGGCAATGTTACCGCCATGCCGGATTTTGCCATGAAAGACCCAAACAATCTGCTGGTGCAGGCAACAGACGGCAAGTTTGTGGAGATGGGCGAGCAGGCGCGTGTGGCGAGCTTTGAAACATCACGCGGTGCTGGCTTGGCGGATTTCAACCATGATGGCCTGCTCGATCTTGTGGTGGTGAACCGAGGCTCGAAGGCGCAAATCTGGCGCAATGTGACGGCGGGAGCCGGCAACTGGATCGCGTTGCGGCTCACACAACCCGCGCCCAATGTGGATGCGATTGGTGCTAGGGTGGAAGTGAAGAATGGCGAGGTGGTGACACAACGTGAAATCACATCCGGTGGCGGGCATGTGAGCGGTCAGCTGGGCTGGGTGCATTTCGGGCTGGGAAAAACGGAGGCGGCGCAGGTGCGCGTGATCTGGCCGGATGGGGCAGTTGGGGAGTGGGAGACGGTGAAGGCGGGGGCGAGGGTTATGGTGGGGCGGCCATGAGCGACACCTTATTTAGCCAGACGAAAGTGTCGCCATTCTAGATATACTTTAACCGAGTGCATGATTTTCATGCGAATGGGAGTTGTGCGGCGCAGCAGTTGAAGCGCGATGGCTTTGTCGGTTTGTAGCAACATGCCCAGCTTTCCAAATCCGGAAATCTTGCCATCGATATTCTTGGGTGAATAGACCTTTTGGGACAGGGCCATCGCCATCAAATCAGTTAACGCATCCAGCATAATCTTGAACTTGGTTTGATCGCTGATCTTTGACCCCAGCGAGTGCAATGGCTTGCTACCAAAACCAGCAATCTGGCGTAGGCCGATGATGTATTCTTGTCCGAAAATGGCGATCGCCTGAGCCTTGACATCGTCATCATCGCTGCACAGAACGATTGGGTGTCCTTCTACTTGCGTGCGGATGACATCGAAGAATTCCAGATAATCTGTTTGCATGTCTGTGTTGCGTATATGTATCGCCACATAGGAGGCGGGTAGTGTTGCAAGCCTGCGGTTAATCTCGTCTGCTACTTTCTCTCTTAAACACAGAAGGCCAAGAATGAGCTTGGAATGTCGCCCGCCCCCGAAACACTCATGAACAACGAGCGGTTCAATGGCAGATGATTGAAAGTTTAACCTAGTGAAGACTCCGCTCTTCACCTCTCTCTGTCCGCCGGATCCTCGAATATTTTTAGTCTTGTAGGAGCCAATTCTGCCTTGGAGCACGCCGGGGTAGCATTGCAGGGTCTCCAAATGGGCAAGCAGTACATAGTCAAGCGATAAAACCACGGAAGGATCGGGCTTTGCCATTTCGAAAAAGCGATCAAAGGGCAAATACATGCCAGACCTAGTCGTGTCGATGATCAGTCTACGCTTGTGTTTTTGTGCATATCGGTAACATTTGGCGATCTGCACGAGGGTATCATTCATTCCGCCAAACGGTCGGCAGAGGATGAACTTCGATTGTTTGGAATCTGACATAAGCACCTGCACGATACCACCAAACACATCTATATGTCGCATTTATTCTACATATATAAACTTAAATTAGGCGCGCAAAAAGCAAGAATTACTGTGGTTTGGTGGGCATTTGTTGAATTACCGTTGGCTGGCATATCGGTTCTGGTTGGATCGGTGATTCCATCTCAACCCATAGGCCAAATCCACTGATTTATCTGCATAAGCAGTCAATCCACTGCTATCATAAAGCGTTAGTTCGCCAAGTTTCCATTCGTTTTGGCTACCTAAGAAGTCTACCCGGATGTAGTCAAAATCTTGTCCTATCTCTTCGGCAAGGTTGAGAATTTCAAAATAGTACACTGGCTTCTCCGGCAGGTTGCCCTGGACATAGTTTTTCCAAGTGACTTCACTTTTCTTCCAGTCGCGATCTGCATTCACGAATTTCACGCCTTGTTGGCGGTCATGGGAAATGTCTAGCCATTCACAAACGCCATGCATGACATGAAATTTTATATCAATTATTTGCCGATGATCTGAGTTCGATAGCAACTCCTCTACGAAAACTTTTGGCGCAATGTTTTGGTAAGCCCATTCATGCTTACGCAATCCATAGGTTTTCCGCAGCCAACTGCGGGCGGTGCTTGCGATCCTGTCCCAGTCGGTTTGACTATCTTTTGCAATAATCTCTACCCACCCGGAGCCATGATTGGCTTTGATCGCCACACCCGTTCCGAATGATTTCAATAGGGCGGCTGTTGGTTTTGTCGTTATGCCGAGCACCTTGGGCAGCATAGCCTTAGCGGCCTGCGCGCCAAACCTGTCAATTATATATTCCCGCATTCGCAGCTTATCGGAGACGATGGTATGAGCCGGGTTTCGGTCGTTGATCTTGCGCCAGTTTATTTTCTCATTGAATGTCTTTGGATCTTCGAAATTAGGCCAATAGCCGACAATCTTGTAGAAGCGCGTTTTGAAGATTGCATAGCTCAGCCTTTGGTCCACACGCATTATTGCAAATTGGAACAACTGGCCGGCATGATCTCGAAGGGCAATGATGGGTTCGAGTAGGGCATTGCGTATGTTTGAAAAACCCATTTGTGCTCTCACGCGCTAATAGCAACTTTCAGCCGCATCAAGAATATAGGTATATCAAATCTAATTATAAAACATAATTCGTAGACATGTTGCCTAGGAAGCTCGACGATTGTCCTGAAGCTTTCCTTCTTGGTTTGCAGGGCAAATGAACGGCTGGCGGAGGGGGTGGGATTCGAACCCACGGGGCGCTTGCACGCCCAGCGGTTTTCAAGACCGCCGCAATCGACCACTCTGCCACCCCTCCGGTCGCCGCTTGAATAGCATTTTAGGCGGACAAGGCAAGATCACTCCGCGTAAGAGGGGTCCTTGGCGTCGAGAACCTTCTTCATCTCGGCAAAATGGGAATAGGAGCTGTCGGAATAGGCTTCCCAATCCTGTGCGGTCTGTTCGGCCACCTGGGCGGGCAGAACATTCAGTTTTTGGCCGGTGGAATAGGCCAGAACCAGCGTTTGGCAGGCGCGTTCGAGATAGTACATGCGGTCGAAGGCTTCCGCTACGGAAGCCCCTGTCACCAGCACGCCGTGGTTGCCCATCATCATGGTGGATTGGTTGCCCATCACGGCCGACAGGCGGCGGCCTTCCTCCAGGCTGTTGGCCATGCCCTCATAGCCCATGTCATAGGCCACCCGGTTGAAGAAGCGGGCTGTGTTCTGGTCGATGGCTTTGATTTCGGGATCGGCCAGCGAAGCGATGGCGGTGGAATAGGCCGGATGCAGATGCAGCACGCAGCGCGCCTGCGGCGAGCCCTGATGCATGGCGCCATGAATGCACCAGGCGGTTTCGTCCGGCGCATTGGGGCCCTTCATCACGGAGGGGTCATCGGCGTCGAGTAGCAAAAGGTCACTCGCGCGGATGCGGCTGAAATGCATCCATTTGGGGTTCATCAGGAACTTTTTGCCATCGGCGGATATGGCCAGGCTGAAATGGTTCGCCACCGCCTCGTGCCAGTTCATGTCGGCGGCCAGCCGGAAGGCGGCGGCTAGGTCCACCCGCATCTGCCATTCATCGGAATTGCCGCGGGTATTCGACTTGAAAGACGTGACGTTGCCCATAGGTTCAGCCCTTGTTTTTGGTGTTACCGGGCAGGATGACGCGATTTTTGTGGCTTGGCAACTCATCCTGAAGAATTGCCCGCTTAACAAGCCGCGCGCTCGGCTCTATGTTTCGCGCATGCGAAAATCCATCCTTGCTCTGGCTTTGCTGCCAATTTTCAGCCTGATGGCACTTGGTCAGTCGGCGCTGGATGATCTGTCGCTCGAAAAGAAGCTCACGCTGGCCAAGGCGGGTGATGAGGAGGCACAGA
>CAJBCQ010000093.1 GCA_903951595.1 uncultured Hyphomicrobiales bacterium
CGTCCTCATCATTCTTGGTGTGATCGGCGCCGGCGTTGCCGCCTTCTTTGTGCTGGGTGGCAATCCCATGGATCGCCGCATGAAGATGGTGACGGAGAAAGAAAAGCCCAAGGAGCGTGGATTTGATCTGCGCACCATGCTTTTTGGTTCAGATGATTCCAAGCATCTGCGCCGCCGCCAAGTTCAAGAATCCGTGGCCCAGCTGGAAGAGCGCGCCAAGGAGAGCAAGAAGCGCAAATCGCTACAGGATTTGCTCGATCAGGCAGGCATCGGCATGGCAATTTCACAGTTTCAGGCGATTGCCGCTGGTGTGGGTTTGGTGCTAGCCATTTTGGCCTTCATTGGAGGCTTGCCGATCTATGCCTGTGTTGCTGTTGCCGCCATTGGCTTTTTAGGGCTGCCACGCTGGCTTCTTTTTTCTCTGATTTCGCGGCGACGCAAGAGGTTTTTAGATCTTTTTCCAGATGCCATCGACATCATGGTGCGTGGCATCAAGTCCGGCTTGCCGATGTCGGATGCTTTGCGCGTGATTGCCGCTGAATCGCCTGCTCCGGTTGGTCCTGAATTCATTGAGCTTGTCGAAGGCCAAAGGCTCGGCATTTCCATTGACCAGGGTCTCGAGCGCATGGCCGAGCGGATTGCGCTTCCTGAGATCAACTTCCTCGCCATTGTCATGAATGTTCAGTCGAAGTCGGGTGGCAATCTGTCCGAGGCTCTCAGTAATCTCTCGCGCGTCTTACGCGAGCGCAAGAAAATGCGGGGCAAGATTGTTGCTGTATCCCAGGAAGCAAAATCTTCCGCATCGATTATTGGTGCCTTGCCTTTCGTGATCATTAGCGGCCTCTACTTTATGAGTCCCGGCTATCTTGCCCCCTTATGGGAAACCAGCACTGGCAATATGCTGGTGGTGGGCTGCCTGTGCTGGATGGGACTAGGCGTCTTCGTCATGAGCCGCATGATCAAGCTGGACATTTGATCATGATGGAGCTTGTCACCACCCTTATGGAACCACGTGTGCTGATGCAGGTCATTATTGGCCTTGCAGGCTTTGCTACAATTTACACCCTTGGCTCTGGCATTTCGCGCGGCGATCCCTTTAAGGAGCGCATGAAGGCGGTTGCTGGGGAAAAGGAAAAGCTGCGTCAGATGGCCCGTCAGGAACCGGCCAGCGGATCGCGACTTCGAATGCAATCGGCCGGTGGCCTCTCGGCTATTATGGAACTATTCAATCTCCAGCAAATCATGCAGGCCTCGGCCGCGCGCGACAAGTTGAAGATGGCGGGTTTGCGTGCGGAAAAGAACGTCTACACTTTTGTTCTGGCCCGTCTCATCTGCCCGCCCGTATTTGCACTCATTGGGGCTTTCTATGCGGCTGTGCAATTCAAATTGGACAGCCAGACTCGGATGTTTGTCTGGATGGGCGCTGCTTTGTTTGGCTATTTCCTCCCCGGCATCATCGTCAACAACATGATACAGAAACGCCAACTGTCGATCCGTCGCAGTTGGCCAGATTCAATGGACGTTATGCTGATCTGCATTGAGGCCGGCATGCCGCTTGAGCCTGCCATGACGCGCGTCGCCCGTGAAATGGGTACGCAATCCGTCCCGCTTGCGGAGGAATTGACGCTCACGATTGCCGAGCTTTCCTATCTGCAAGATCGTCGCAAGGCATTTGAAAATTTGGGCAAGCGCACGGGCCTTTCCGTTGTTAAATCTGTGGTCACGGCTTTCATCCAGTCGGAACGCTATGGCACGCCATTGGGCCAGGCCTTGCGCGTGCTTTCTCAGGAAGCGCGCGATCAGCGCATGCAGGAAGCTGAAAAGAAAGCCGCTTCGCTGCCTTCCAAGCTCACCGTTCCCATGATCATGTTCTTCTTGCCGGTCGTTTTCGTGGTGATCATCGGGCCGTCTATCATTCAGATCTTCGGGTAAAGCTCAACTTTTCTTGAGCTGCCGCCAGGTGTTTTGCTGGGCGAGCATTTCTTCCAAATAGGCAAGATTAGCATCCACATCGGCTTGCGGCAGGTCTTTGCTTGCCACCTCGCGTGCCTCGTCAAATCGCCCTTGCAAGCCAATGGCGAGCGCCAGATTTTGGCGGATGCGCGGATCGACAGAATTTTTGCCGGCAAGCGCTTGGCGCAGAAGTGATTCGGCTTGCGCCGGATCCCCTTGCAACATGTAAGACATGGCCGAATTATTCAGCGTGGCCGTATCACCAGGCTTCAGCATGAGGGCTTGGCTGTAGGCCATGCGTGATTCGCTGAAGGCCCCCGTCTGGTCATAGGCACTGCCAAGGGCAGAATAGACTGATGCATCCCGGCTGGATTGCAGCGCAGGGCTCGTCAGAACCACAATCGCTTCAGAACCACGCCCTTCCCGCACCAGCGCCTTGCCATAAGTGGCTTGCAGTTGGGCGTCTGCCGGATGTGCTGTAGCCAGCGCGCCCATCACTTGCAGCGCCATGTCCGGTTGTCCATTGGCATTGAGCGCTGCGGCATAGGCCATTCCCTTGCCAATATCTTGAGGTGCCTTCTGATAGGCCTTGTCCAAGGCTGCCAGTTCGGCTGCCGTTGGGGCTTGCGTGCTGGCCATGGGATTTCCGGCCCTTGGTGCGGTGCTGCATCCGGTAATCGGTAGGCTCAGGGTCAAGAGCAGGCCAGCGGCTGCCAGCATGGGAATCCGGCTTGGGCGAAAAAGCTTGGTCACGGGCGCACATCTCCACATCATGTTTGTGGATAGAATAGGCACAGATCCTATCCATTTCATTAACCATACCGGGTGGACGCGCGATGAGCCCGGCACTAATCTCACCTGTAATGTTCTGGCGGCTGAAAGGGGCGGATCCATGGAAAATCTTCTGATCACGAAGCTGGGCGGAAAAACAAAGCCGATCTTGATTGATGCGCTCACGCCCAGCAGGCTCGATGCTGCCCTTACCAAACTGCCTGCTGTCGCAAGGCGCTGGGTGCAGTCGGATGGGTTCAAGGCTGAGGCCGGTCGTCTGGTCGTAATACCAGACGCCAAAGGCGGCATTTCGCATTGTCTGTTTGGCTTGGGCGATGAAAAACGCCCCACTGATCCATTCCTGCCGGGTAAGCTCGCCCGCGCCCTACCTGAAGGTGATTATGCGCTGGGTGATGGCTTTGCCAATCCGCGCCTTGCCGCATTGGCCTGGCTGCTGGAGGCCTATAGCTTCTCGCGTTACCGCAAAGCATCTCAGCCCAAGGCAAGGCTCGTCTGCCCAGATAAAGTGGATGCAAAATTGCTATTGTCACAAGCGCGCGCGGTGAAATGGACGCGCGATCTGGTCAACACGCCTTCATCCGACATGGGCCCCGAAGAACTCGTCCATGCCGCTGAACAGCTTTGCAAAGCGCATAAAGGCAAATCCGCCGTCACATCGGGCACAAAGCTGGCGCGGGAATTTCCGATGATCCATGCGGTCGGCCGGGCTTCCTCCCGCGCGCCCCGGCTTGTGGATATGAGTTTTGGTTCAGCGCGCGCGCCCAAGATTACGCTGGTTGGCAAGGGCGTGTGCTTTGATACAGGCGGGCTCGACATCAAGCCATCCTCCGGCATGTTGCTGATGAAAAAGGATATGGGTGGTGCCGCTAATGTGCTGGGCCTTGCTTGCATGATCTTGGAGGCCCGCTTGCCCGTGCGTCTGCGCGTGCTCATTCCGGCTGTCGAAAATTCCATTTCTGGTGATGCCTTCCGCCCCGGCGATGTGCTGCAAAGCCGCAAAGGCCTGAGCGTTGAAATTGGCAATACAGATGCCGAAGGCCGCCTTGTGCTGGCTGATGCGCTGGATCTTGCCGATGAAGAAAGCCCTGACTTGCTTATCAGCATGGCAACTCTTACAGGGGCAGCACGTGTAGCCTTGGGGCCCGACATGCCGCCCTTCTACAGTTCTGATGATGCCTTCGCCGCCGAACTCGCCACCTGTGCAACACGCGAAAATGACCCCCTTTGGCGCATGCCCTTCTGGGATCCTTATGATCGCTGGCTGGAGTCACGCGTGGCAGATCTCAACAATGTCGCTGAAGGCGGCTATGCCGGTTCCATCACGGCAGCTTTGTTTTTGCGCCGTTTTGTGGCCAAGGCCAAAATCTTCGCGCATTTCGATGTCTTTGCGTGGGTTCCCTCCGCCCGTCCCGGTCGCCCGCAAGGTGGTGAAGCGCAAGCCATCCGCGCTTTGTTTGCTTGGCTTGCGGCCCGCTATCCAGCCTGATAAACAAAACGGGGCCGAAATAATCAGGAACCGGCGATGCGCACTTCCGATGCCTTGCAGCTGTGGCACGATGTGAACCTGGCGCTGGTGCGTGATGGTGAAGCAGATCTGTCTGCCCGCCAGACCGCCATTCTCCTGACCATCTATCTCGAAGCCCCGCCCCACACCGTGCGCGCCCTTGCTGCCAAATTGAGGGTGACCAAGCCCGTGATCACCCGCGCGCTTGACTCAATGGGCAAGCTCGAACTCGTCACCCGCCGCCGCGATGCAAAAGACCGCCGCAATGTGCTCATCCAACGCACCGTCAAAGGCGCACTTTATGCTGAGAAACTGGC
>CAJBCQ010000094.1 GCA_903951595.1 uncultured Hyphomicrobiales bacterium
CCGGTCGCAATGCTGCGCGCGGCAAGGCTGTGGCCGATGAGTTGGCGCAAATTTGCCCGGCGCATTTCGTGCAAGCCGATTTCGCCAAGGTTGAAGATTGCCGCCATGCCATTGCTGAAACGGCACGCCTGTTTGGCCGCTTGGACGTTCTTGTCAATGCAGGCGCACTCACCGACCGCGGCACGATCCTGGACACCTCGCCGGAACTTTTCGATCGCATGTTTGCTACCAATGTGCGCGGGCCTTATTTCCTGATGCAGGAGGCCATCAAGCTGATGATTGCCAAGGATATTCAAGGTGCCATCTGCAATATCGGCTCGATTTCTGCGCTGGCCGGCCAGCCGTTCATCAATGCTTATTGCGCCAGCAAGGGCGCTCTTACCACGCTTACCGCCAATACTGCCTTCTCCGTCATGGGCAACCGCATTCGCGTCAATCAGCTGAATGTGGGCTGGATGGCATCCGACCATGAACATGAAATCCAGCTTCAGGAAGCCGGTGAAGGCTGGATGGAAAAAGCAGCGGCCGCCTTGCCATTTGGGCGGCTGGTGGACCCAGCGGAAGCCGCGCGGGCGGTCAATTTCCTTGTTTCGGATGATGCCGGATTGATGACCGGTGCGATTGTGAATTTCGATCAATCAGTCTGGGGTGCGGTTGCCGCTGGCATGCCCGTGCCAGAAGGGCCGATGCGGCTGTGAGGCTTGTCAGGTCGCCGTGACCACCGGAATGCGCGGGTTTCCGTCAAGATCCTTCTGTAGCCTTGCCGCCAGCGCCACGGCCAGCGCCTGTGCCAGACACATGGGTGCGGCAAGCGAGCGCGAGAAAGTATATTCATGCTCCGTCACGGCAAACAGCACGCGCGCATTCTTGGCCAGCGGTGATAACGTGCTGTCGCTGATGGCCACAATCGGAACGCCACGAGCGGCCACTTCATCGACAATGTTCATCACTTCGGTGGCATAAAACCGGAAGGAAACGGCAAACAGCAGATCGCTGGGCTGGATGACCCGCGACATGTGGGTAGCAAGCCCACCGCCCGGATCCAGCAGCACCGTGCGCTTGCCCAGCATGGTCAGGATATAGCGCAGAAGCTCCACCACGGGCATGGATCGCAACTGGCCTGCCAGATAGATGGTGTCGGCCTTTTCCATCAGGCTCACTGCCTCAGCAATCTGGCTTGCTGAAATGCTGGTAAGCAAATCTTGGAGTGAAGTTACATCGCGCACAACAAGATCACGCAGGAAGCCCAGATCGCTGCGGTCGGACTTGCTGCCCAGCTCATCCTCCAACGCGCGCACACGCGCATCAAACCCCGGTGCCGCAGTGGAAAGCCTGCGCTGAAACACGGCCTGCATTTCCTTGAAGCCACGATATCCTAGGGATTGCGCATAGCGGACAAAGGACGAGGCATGGATGCCACATTTGCCCGCAATCGCATTGACCGACATGACAGCGACTTCATTCGGGTTCTGCGTCAGATAGAGCGCGATTTTCTGGTAGGAATTGCTCATCTCCTCATAGCGTTCATGGATCACGCGGATGAGGTCCTCATAGCTTTTGGGAGGAAAATCAGCGGTCATGACAATGGCTTTCACTCTTGTTTTTTCGAATAGCCTTCATACCAGCAATCCTGCAACAATATTTGCATAATTCGACAATTGACAAGGAAACTTTCTACAGGAAGAATAGTTGTAGGCGGGAAACGCCGGACCGGTCAGAAGGCCGGGTCAATCCAGGGAGGAATGTCAATGAAGAAGGTATTGCTGTTGGCCACCGCCATTGTTGCCGGTGCAACAAGCATGGCTCAAGCCGCCGACATGAGCGTCTGCGTGAGCTGGTCGAATTTCCGCGAAGAACGCTGGAAAACTGACGAAGCCGCCATCAAGGGCGCGCTCGATGCGGCAGGCGCGAAGTACATCTCGGCTGACGCGCAAACTTCGGCCACCAAGCAGCTGGCTGACATTGAAGGCATGATCACCCAGGGTTGCAGTGCCCTGATCATTCTGGCGCAGGATTCGGCCTCCATCGGCCCGGCTCTCGACGCGGCTGCTGACGCTGGCATTCCGGTGGTCGGCTATGATCGCCTGATCGACGATCCGCGCGCTTTCTATCTCACCTTCGACAACGTGGAAGTGGGCCGCATGCAGGCTCGCGAAGTGCTCAAGGCCATGCCGAAGGGCCGCTATGTCATGATCAAGGGCTCGCCGGTGGATCCGAACGCAGACTTCCTGCGCGGCGGCCAGCAAGAAGTGCTACAGGCCGCAATCGACTCCGGTGACGTCAAGATCGTTGGCGAAGCCTACACCGATGATTGGCAGCCCGCCAACGCCCAGAAGAACATGGAGCAGATCCTGACCGAGACCAACAATGGCGTTGATGCCGTGGTTGCCTCGAACGACGGCACCGCCGGTGGCGTTGTGGCTGCTTTGACGGCGCAAGGCATGGCTGGCATTCCGGTCTCCGGCCAGGATGGCGACATGGCCGCCCTGAACCGCGTGGCGCTCGGCACCCAGACGGTCTCCGTCTGGAAGGACAGCCGCGCGCTTGGCAAGGCAGCGGGTGAAACCGCCGTCGCGCTCGCCAAGGGCACCGCTCTTGATGCCGTCGAAGGCGCTGCCAAGTTCAAGACCCCCGGTGGCAAGGACGTCAGCGCACGCCTGCTGGCCCCCATTCCAATCACCAAGGACAACCTGAACCTGGTTCTGGATGCCGGTTGGATCAGCAAGGAAACGCTCTGCGCTGGTGTGTCTGGCGTGGAAGTCTGCAAGTAACGACCCTTTGGCGGCGCTCTGGTGGCTCGTGGTCATCAGGGCGCCGTTTTATATAGTGCAATTGCAGCTGCAGGACGCCACGGGGAGGAACCAAGGCCATGACGGATACTGGGCAGGCGGCCCGCACGGACACACCGCGCCGGAGCCTTGCTGAAACGCTGGAACTGGATGCCCGCCTGCTCGGCATGCTCGTGGCATTCGCAGCCGTCGCAATCGTCTTTACCATCTGGACCGGTGGCACCTTTGTGGGGCCACGCAACATTTTCAACATGGCTGTGCAAACGGTGCCAGTCGCGATCATGGCCTGCGGCATGGTCTTCGTGATCGTCGCTCGCCATATTGATCTTTCGGTCGGCTCCATGCTGGCCATGTGCTCAGCCGTGATGGCCATGAGCCAATCGGTTTGGCTGCCCTCTCTATTCGGCATTGAATATGGCTCGCCGATCATTCTCATGGCCACCATTCTGGGCGGCTTTGTGGTGGGTACAGCCATGGGTGCCCTGACAGGCTGGCTGGTTGGATATCAGAATATCCCATCTTTCATCGTGACACTTGGCGGCCTGTTCGTGTGGCGAAACCTCAACTGGTTCACCACCAATGGCCAATCCGTATCTTTGACGGACCCCAATCTCTTAATGTTCGGTGGCACCGAAGGCGTGCTGGGTGCGCCTGCAAGCTGGGCATTGGGCATATTGGCTGCCATTGCAGCCGTGGTTGCACTCACGCTCGCGCGCCGCAACAAGCAGCGCCACGGCTTCATTGTGAAGCCCATGTGGGCCGAAGGCGTGATGATGGGGCTGATTGTCGCCGCCATCCTGTTCTTTGTCGGCTGGCTGTCGCGCTACCCGGTTCCGGTAGCAAAGCTGAAGCGACTATTCGAGCAGCGCGGCGAGGTCATGCCGGAAGGTTTCACCGCCATGCATGGCCTGCCGATCTCGGTGCTCATTCTCATCCTCGTCGTCATTGTCATGACGATCATCGCCCGCAAAACCCGCTTCGGCCGATATATTTTCGCAGCTGGCGGCAACCCCGATGCCGCCGAGCTTTCCGGCATCAACACCCGCCTTTTGACCGTGAAAATCTTCGCGCTCATGGGCTTCCTCTGCGCGCTGGCGGCCTTGGTTGCCCAAGCGCGCCTGCAAAGCCATGGCAATGACATCGGCATGCTGGAGGAATTGCGCGTCATCGCCGCCGCCGTCATTGGCGGAACCGCCTTGGCTGGCGGCGTGGGCACCATTTATGGGGCCGTGCTGGGTGCCCTCATCATGCAATCGCTGCAATCGGGCATGGCGATGGTGGGTGTCGATACGCCCTTCCAAAACATCGTCGTCGGGCTTGTGCTCGTCATCGCAGTGTGGGTCGATATTCTTTACCGCAAACGTCTGGGGCTCGCGAAATGACCAGTCCAAAACGCACGCCACTCGTCGAACTGCGTGACATCTCGATCTCCTTCGGGGGCATCAAGGCTGTCGATCATGTCTCCGTGGATCTTTACCCTGGCGAAGTTGTAGGCCTTCTGGGCCATAATGGCGCGGGCAAGTCCACCCTGATCAAATGCCTTTCAGGTGCCTATCAAGCTGACGGCGGCGAGATCTTCATCAACGGTGAAAAGGCATCGATCCAAAACCCGCGCGATGCGCGCAATTACAATATCGAAACCATCTACCAAACGCTCGCGCTTGCCGATAATCTGGATGCTGCCTCCAACCTGTTTCTGGGCCGCGAATTGATGGCCAATGGCTTGGTAGACGACGCCAAAATGGAAGCTGAAACCCGCCGGATTATGGGCAGGCTCAATCCGAATTTCCGCAAATTCAATGTGCCGGTATCAGCCCTCTCCGGCGGCCAACGCCAATCAGTCGCCATTGCGCGCGCGGTCTATTTCAACGCCCGTATCCTGATCATGGACGAACCAACCGCCGCGTTAGGCCCCCATGAAACCCAAATGGTCGCCGAACTCATTCGGGAGTTGAAAGCCCAAGGCCTTGGCATTTTCCTCATCGAGCATGATATCCACAATGTCATGAAGCTTTGTGACAGGGCCAGCGTGATGAAGAATGGCAAGCTCATCGGCACGGTCGATGTCAAGAAGGTCACCGATGACGACATTCTGGGCATGATCATCATGGGCAAGAAACCGGCCTGAGGGTGATGCCCTGCCGGGATATGGCGAAAATCACCTAACCGTCACCGGTTCCTTTCCTTGGCTGTCGCTCAGGCCAAGGTATTTCGCATCACCTTGCCCAGTTGGCTCACAAACAACTCCGCATGCTGGGCGGTGAAGGTGAGGGGAGGGCGGATTTTCAGGCTGTGGCCGCGCGGGCCGGTTGCGGAGATGAGAATACCCGCATCGCGCAGACCATTCACAATGCGCTGGGCCTGCGCGCCATCGTCAACCCCATCACGCACAATGTCCACACCAACAAATAGCCCCTTGCCGCGAACCTCACCCATTTGTGGTGCGCCAAGGCTTTTGATGCCTTCGAGGAAATACGCGCCAACCTGACGCGCATTTTCGATCAGGCCCTGATTTTCAATCACATCCAGCACCGCAGACGCCGCCGCAATGGCCACTGAATTGCCACCGAATGTATTGAAATACCGCGCCCGCGCGCCAAATCCGGCAACGATTTTGGGCTGCATCACAAGCCCCGCCACGGGATAGCCATTGCCCATGGGCTTGCCCAATGAAACCAATTCCGGCACCAGCCCATGCCGCATAAAGCCCCACATTCCGTCGCCAGTGCGCCCGAAACCCGCTTGCACTTCATCGGCGATGAAAACACCGCCCGCGCGGCGCACGGCCTCCACGGCACCCGTGAGGAATCCGGCCGGATCCGCAAACACGCCATCACTGGAAAAAATGGTGTCCACCATCAAGGCCGCAGGCTTCACACCCGCCCGCGCCAAATCGGCGATGGCAGCCTCAACCCCTGCCGCAAAGGCAGAACCGTCACCAAAAGGTGCAGGCACTGTTCGCACATTTTTGCCCAGTGGCACACCCGGCCCCAGGGAAGGCGACATGGCCGAAACCGCGTCCGTCACGCCATGATAGGCATTGTTGGTGACGATAAAGCCCTCATTGCCCGTAAAGTCGCGCGATAGCCGCACAGCCAAATCATTCGCTTCGCTTCCCGTGCAGGTGAACATCACATGCTGAAGCGCATCCGGCATGGTGGCGATAAGCCGCTCAGCATAATCAAGGATCGCATCCCCAAGATAGCGCGTATTGGTGGAAAGAATGGCCGCCTGTTTTGCAATCGCGGCCACCACATGCGGGTGACAATGACCCACGGAGGCGACATTGTTATAGGCATCCAGATATTTCCGCCCATCCGCCGCATGCAGCCAAACATCTTGCCCCTGCACGATATGCAGCGGATGCTGATAGAACAGCCGATAGGCTGGACCCAGCAGTTTCTGGCGCCGTTCCACCATGCGCGTTTCTTCCGCGCTCAATTGCGCCTGCCCCGCCACGAAGGCATTGACCATGGTGCCATCGCTTTTCATGCCCGTTCCCTCATGCCGCAAATTTCCATGAAACCCGAAACCGCCTTCTCCCGCGGCACCATTAGCACTTGCCTAAGGCCCTCCCATGCGGAAGGCGCATTCCGCAATATGTAGGTTCGGTTCTCTGGATATAGCCTTGCCCGCCAACTGGTGATGACAAGCGTGGTGACAAATCGAGCCATGATCAATTCCGGCAAAATGCCAATCTCGCGCGTATCCAGTGGCAGTATCTTATGTTAGGCTGCGATAAAGTCACCTTGGTTTTGCATCACATCAGCACCCATTGCGGCATGGTAACCAGCCGCAATCGCAAGGTCTGTCACGAGCGGGGTTTTCACCATGTCACCGAAATCGAGAATACCTGTCACCTCATCCGGGTTTGCAGGGTTCACGAGCAGATTATAGGGGTTGAGATCGCCATGCACGAATTGGCAGCGCAAGCTGGGCAATAATGGGGCTACGTGTGTTTCAAACCGGTCGAGAGCTGCCACCACCAAGGCCCGCCCGCCTTCTTCCACCGCCCCCACATCTGGCTTGAGCCTTAGCGCGTGTTGGATGTCCCACTGCAAATCCTGTTCGCCACCCTCAAACTGGAAGGTGGAAAGCGCACGCCCGATGCCCGCCGACACGCGCGCAATATTGCCGCGCTGCGTGGCCGAACGTGGTGCCATGTGAAGGGGCATCCCTTCGAGCCAACTTAGCACCCGCACCATGCTGCCATTCCATTCGGTTTCCATGGCCCCCGAAAGGGCAGGGATCATGCGTGGCACGGCAAGCTCAGGTTCATGGGTTTGCATATGCAGAAGGGCTGCCGTTTGCAGCCGCGTCACATCCGGTCGCTCACCCACATTGGCGAATTTGAGGACGAACAGACCTTTGTCACTTTCCACCTTGAAATTCGTATCGCGCTCGCTGGTAAGCGGCGTAAGACTGCGTGCAGCAATGCCATATTCACGCGCCAGAAGCCCAATGGCGTCAGCTATAGGCACGGCGGGCGGGGCGGTGGTCAATGAGTCAGGCACTTGCATGCGTCCATTGACCAGATTCTGCCCTTCGATTGCAAGCGGCCTGATGCTTGCGTATCCTACGCACAGCAATTTAGTTGAAAAGGGCTTACCATGGCTTTGTCCGACTTGACATCCTACCCACCCCCCAGCCGCAGGCTACGCCTTGGCATGGTGGGCGGTGGGCGCGGCGCGCTGGTGGGCCATTGGCACTGGATAGGTGCGCGCATTTCCAACCGCTGGGACCTCGTGGCTGGTGCCCTTTCTGCCGACCCGGAAGTGGCCAAAGCCTCTGGCCGCGACTGGCTTTTGGCAGAAGATCGCATCTATACCGATTTCAACGAAATGGCCCGCGCTGAAGCCGCCCGCTCGGATGGCATTGAGGCGGTGGCCATCTGCACCCCCAATGTGTCGCACCGCGCCATTGCGGAAAGTTTCATGAAACACGGCATCGACATCATTTGCGACAAGCCGATGACCATGACGCCGACAGATTCGAACGCGCTCATCGCTCTGCAAGCCCAAACCGGACTCGTTTTTGCCGTCACCCATCCCTATACTTATCACCCCATGGCACGACAGGCGCGGCAGATGGTGGCGCGGGGCGATGTGGGCACCATCCGCCAGTGCTTGGTTGAATATGCCCAGGATTGGGCCACTGGACCTGAGGACCCCAATTCCAAGCCGCAAAGCTGGCGGCGCGATCCGGCCAAGATTGGCCGCGCCTCCGCAACAGGCGACATTGGCACACATTGCCTGCACATGATTGAATTCGTGACGGGCCTTCGCGTCAACAAATTACGCGCTGATTTCCACATTTGCGGTGCGCCCAAGAATATGGAAGACACGGCCTTCCTGTCACTTCGTTTCGAAAATGGCGCACCGGGCAGCATGTGGCTAAGCCAAGCCGCTCCCGGCAATGCCTGCGGCCTCACCTTCCGCATTTTCGGTGATAAGGGCGCGCTTTATTGGGATCAGGAAAACCCGGAAGTTTTACGCTTTACCCCCCTGAACCAACCCGAACAGCGCCTCATCCGCGGCCATGGCGCAGGTGTTGTGCCAGAAGTGGAACGCATGCTGCGCCTGCCGCGCGGGCATGGTGAAGCCTTGTCGGATGCTTGGGGCAATCTCTACACCGAAATCGCCATTGCGGTGGAAGCGCGCCGCTTGGGCAAAAACATTCCGCCGGGATTTCTGGCCTTGGCCGATGTGCAGGAAGGCGCGCGCGGCGTGCGCTTCATTCACGCTGCCGCCGACAGTCATGAAGCCGGCGGCATTTGGACGGAGCTTTCATGAAAGCGGTATATTACGAACATTTCTCCACCCCGCCTGCGTTGCGAAATCTGCCTGACCCAAGCCCGAAGCCCGATGGCGTGGTGGTGAAGGTGGAGGCAACGGGCCTGTGCCGAAGTGACTGGCATGGCTGGATGGGCCACGATCCCGACATCGTGCTGCCGCATGTGCCCGGCCATGAGCTTGCCGGCATCGTCACCGCCACCGGCTCGCAAGTTCGCAATTGGAAAGTGGGCGACCGAGTGACGGTGCCTTTCGTTTCTGGCTGCGGCCATTGCGGCGAATGCCATTCAGGCAATCATCAGGTCTGCGAAAACCAGTTCCAGCCGGGCTTCACCGCTTGGGGTTCATTTGCCGAATATGTGGCGATTGACTATGCCGATACCAACCTCGTGCGCGTGCCCGAAGCCATTGAATTGACGACAGCCGCAAGCCTCGGCTGCCGTTTTGTCACCTCGTTCCGCGCGGTGGTGGATCTGGCAAAAATCCGCCCCGGTGAATGGCTGGCTGTGCATGGCTGCGGCGGCATCGGCCTTTCAGCCATCATGATCGCCAATGCCATGGGTGCCAATGTGGTGGCGGTGGACTTGGCCGATGACAAGCTGGAATTTGCCAAACAGGCCGGAGCCGCCATCACCGTAAATGGCGCGCGTGCTGCCAATGTGGCCGATGAAATCCACCAGATCACCAAGGGTGGCGCGCATGTATCCATCGACGCGCTCGGCCATCCCGTCACGTGCAATAATTCCATCTTGAGCCTGCGCCGCAGGGGTCGGCATGTGCAGGTAGGTTTAATGCTGGGCGAACATGCCACCCCACAAATCCCCATGGCGCGCATCATAGCGTGGGAGCTGCAAATTCTGGGCAGCCACGGCATTCAGGCCTTCCGCTATGCGGATATTTTGGCCCTCATTGAAGCGGGAAAGCTCAAGCCGCAAAATCTCATCCGCCGCCGCATGAAGCTGGCCGATGCGCCAGCCGCCCTGATGGACATGGACAGCTTCTCAGGGCTTGGAATTAGCGTCATTGACAGTTTCGCTTAACGCCTGCCGCAGGCGAGCCGTGCGGTAAGCATCGAGTATCGAAATCGCGTAAATGAAAATGCCGCCTGCATATTTGCCGATCATGGACACATCCGGTGCAGCCGTTTTGGCGGTAATCCACCCCAGAAGCAGCATGAAGAAAACAAATTGCAGCCCCCGCACGGGCTTGGCGTTAAGAACCTGCCCCATACCGGGAAGCACAATGGCGGTGGCGAGTACGAGATAGGGATTGAGCGGCTTCATGTGGGCTCCTCATTCCAGCGCAGAATATCCTGCCGCAAGGCCATCAGCGCATCGAGCATGTGGGAAAGCTGTTCCGCCGGCAAGGTATCAAGCGTGATTTCAGCATCACGGAACAACAGATAATTTCCCCGTTCAGCTTCCGCCAAGAGCCAAACCATGCGGATGCCATCTGGCGTGATGAGCAATTCCTTGGCCGTGCCATCGAAATAAGGCTTCAGATGCCGCGCCACAAGTTTTTCTGGCGGTAGGTCATCAACCCCATTGCCGCGCAATTGGGCCAGCGCAGGAAAGCCCGGTGGCGCCACAATGCTGACCGGCAGATCGTGGAAGCCAGAGAATATCTCCAGCCCACTGGGTCGCATCATCAGGTTGAGCGTGCCGCGCAGGGGCAGTTTTTCGACAAGCGTAATGCTCAGCCACAGCACGGGCAGCTTGCGGATCTGTAGGCTGTCGAGAATGGGGTGCAGGATCAACTTGCGGGCCTGGTAAAGCCCCGTGATCTTGCGGTAATGCGAGGCAAGTTCGGTTTCAGTTTCAACTTCGAGAAGTTCGCGCGCATGGGCCAGAAGCCTGCCGCGCTGGGCCATGCGCGCGCCATAGCCCACCTGCCATTTACGAAAAAGCACCAGCAAGCCAACAAGGCTTGCTAGTGCGATGAGTAAGGATTGCAACGTCACTTCAGCTCAATAGCCCTTCGGACGCGGCCACGGCATGGTGAACTGCTTGCCGCGGCTCACAAACTGATAGCGCCAGAAGTGGAACCACAGCGAAACGACGATGTAGAAAGCCACCATCGAAACAAGCTGCGTGCCATAGCCGAGGAACACGGCCACATAAGTCACCCCGCACAGCGCCAACAGCACAATGGCCGGCAGCGGATGGAAGGGATGCACATAACCGCGTTTGATCGTGTCCAGCGGCCATTTGCGCCGGAACAGGATGATATTCAGCGGCATGAAAGTGTAGCCGAGCAGACCCGACACGATCGAGAAGGTGATCACCTGATCCAACGGCGCACCGAGCGCAAAGATGAGCGCGATGGGCACAAGGAAGATGATCGACCGATACGGCGTGCGGTAGGTCGGATGCACAGCACCGAACCAAGCAGGCAGATAATGATCCCGGCCCATGGAGAACCATGCGCGCGAAGCATCATTGATGCACCCATTGGCCGATGCCAGTGTCGAGAACAACGTGCCGATGCCCAGAATGACCATCAGAACCGTGCTGCCCGAGAGCCGCGCAGCATCAAACAGCGGCACGCCAGCCTGGCCCAGATATTCCCAAGGCATGAGGCCTGTTGAAACATACCAGGTCAGCGTTGCCGCGATGAGCAACGTGATGATACCCGCCATGGTGCCGAAGGGAAGCGAGCGCGCAGGCGAGCGGACTTCTTCGGCTGCCTGTGTCGTTCCTTCAATACCCAGATAATACCACAGGCCGAAATGCATCGCCGCCAGAACACCCAGCCATCCATAAGGCAGGGCAGGCTGGTTGCCGAGCAGTTCCACATGCTTGAGCGGGCTATCGACATTCCACGGTGCCACACCGAAGAACAGCACGATGATGGCAACGAAGGCGAAAGCCGTGATGACAAGGCTGAAGGTCAGCGTTGCCAGCACACCACGATAGTTGAGCCAAGCCAGGAAAATGATCGACAGCACGATGAACGGCCTTTGATCAATCCCGCTATGGCCCGACATGCCCGCCACCGTATCGACAAGGAAGCCAACGGTGATCGCATTCGCCGCCTCCAGCATGGTATAGGCGAAAACGAGATAAAGCCCCACATTGAAGGCCATCAGCGGCCCGATAATGTGCTTGGCCTGTGCATATTGACCACCAGCGGCGGCCACCGTGGAGGTAACCTCCGAGTCGATCATCGCCACACAGGTATAAAGAAGCCCCGCCGCCCAGCAGGCGATGAGTGCCGCGTAAGCACCACCTTTGCCGACAGCGAAGTTCCAGCCCATATATTCGCCAACAAGCACGATGCCAACCCCGAGCGCCCAAACATGAGCAGGGCCGAGAACGCGCAGCAGGCTAATTTTTGGGGATGATTTTGCAGTTGTTTGTGACATGGCTCAGCTCCCAACCTTGTGATGTTCAGCCATGGCCTCAAGCTCGCCTTCGCGTGACGAGGTCAGCACATCTTCCGAATAGGTGCTGTCGGTCTTGTACCAATCATAGATCATATGCAGGCCGAACAGGATCGAAAGTCCCCAAGCCGCATATTCCAGCATGTTCCAGATATCCATCTGCGGCTCCTATTTCTGGCTTCCGAATTTCTCAGCAATCACCTCATGATATTCCTTCCCCGAAAGGCGAATGATGAGGAAGAAATAGCCGATCACCACAACGGCCATGATCAGCAACTCACCCATGGCAAAGCTGTAATCAAAGCGCGCGGTGATGATGTCATTGGCCGAAGCCGGGTCCGCAAAGCCGAGCGCATTCCAGCGTTCAACCGCAACGGGGCTTTGGTTCAAGGTTTCCCATGTCGGATTCTCGATAGGGGCAGGGGTTTTGGCCGCCCCCGCAAGGCCCAGCCAAAGCGGAATATAAAGCGTGCCAATGGTGAGCGCGAGAAGGACGATCACATCGATCACCTGCCCGATTTTGCCCTGGTTTGGTGGTTTGTAAGCCATGTTGTTCTGCTCCCTCACCCGCGCCTTGCGCGCATTTCGTCGAGATAGCGGATGTCGAGGCCATAAATGAAATGCTTGTCCTCGGCATAATGCTTCACCATGGCCCCAATGGAGGCCGTGTTGAAAATGAGTACGGCGGCCCCTGCTGCCAGCAGCAGAATGCGCGAACCGGTATCCGGTGCCATGGGCCAGGTGGCAATCGCCACAAAGCCGACGGTAAGCCACAACACGACGATGAACGCCCAAGCGGCGCGCACATCCCGTCGGTACATGGTTTCAATGCGTTGATTAAGTTCAGCGTTTGACATCAAGCACGCCCCTTTCCCACTGCCATCCCATGATCCCCGCCAGCAGGATGAGCAGTTCAGCTATTGCTTGGCGGGCAACAGTTTTGAATACTATGAAAATCTTGACAGGCATTCGCTGATTGTCAAGCAATGCATCGAAAGCAAAAGCATGGCGTTGCATATAGTGCAGCGCACAAAATCATTTTCGTCTTTATAAACAATGGCATCATTTCTAGGGCAGGGTTATGAACAGCATGAGGCTGTTTGCTCTGCACTATCGCCCAGACTCAAACTATGCGAATGGAGCCTGACTATGACCTCGTGCATCCGGAATCATTTTGCCCGCTCCACTTGAAATTTTGCAACGTGTCTTTGGCTATGGCGGCTTTCGCGGCCAGCAGGCGCGCATCGTGGATCATGTGATCCAAGGTGGTGATGCCCTGGTCCTCATGCCCACCGGTGGCGGCAAGTCACTGTGCTTTCAGGTACCGGCCTTGGTGCGCGAAGGTGTGGCCGTGGTCATCTCGCCCCTCATCGCGCTCATGCGCGATCAGGTCTTAAGCTTGCGTCAGCTGGGGGTGAGAGCTGCCTATCTCAACTCATCACTGGATTGGAGCGAAGCCGCCGACATTGAAAGCCAGATGGCGCGCGGCGAGCTGGATCTGGTCTATGTAGCACCTGAACGGCTTTCCAGCCCCGGTTTCCTCAATCTGCTGGAACATGCTCAGATCAGCCTGTTTGCCATTGATGAAGCCCATTGCGTGTCCCAATGGGGCCATGATTTCCGGCCTGAATATCTCAAGCTCTCCATCCTGCATGAACGCTTCCCGCAGGTGCCACGCTTGGCCCTCACCGCCACGGCTGACATGCAAACCCGTGCTGATATTCAGGCCCGCCTCAATCTGGCCGAAGCGGAAGTCTTTCTGGATAGTTTCGACCGGCCCAATATCCAATATCGCGTGCGCCCCAAACAGGAAGCCCGCCGCCAGCTTCTCGATTTCATCAAATCCCGCCACCCGGAAGATGCCGGCATTGTCTATTGCCTCAGTCGCGCCAAGGTGGAGGAGACCGCCAAATGGCTGAAAGCCGAAGGCTTCGACGCATGGCCCTATCACGCAGGCCTAGATGCCCGCACCCGCGAGGCCCATCAGGACCGCTTTATCAAATCCGAAGGCGTCATCGTGGTTGCCACAATTGCTTTTGGCATGGGCATCGACAAACCCAATGTGCGCTTTGTCGCCCATATGGATTTGCCCAAAAGCATGGAAGCCTATTATCAGGAAACCGGCCGCGCCGGTCGCGACGGTCTACCAGCGGATGCATGGATGGCCTATGGTCTTTCTGATGTCGCTGCCATGCGCGGCATGCTGGAAAGTGGCGATGCGTCGGAAGAAATCAAGCGGCTCGAACGGCGCAAGCTTGAAGCCCTCATCGGCTATTGCGAAACGCCCATGTGCCGCCGTCAGGTGCTGCTCAACTATTTTGACGAAGTGCTGGCCGCACCTTGCGGCAATTGCGATAATTGCTTGGAGCCTGTCGAGACCTTTGACGGCACCATCATGGCGCAAAAGGCGCTGGCTGCCATCTATCGCACCGGCCAACGCTTCGGCACAGGCCATTTGATTGACGTATTGCGCGGCACCCATACCGAAAAGACTGCCAAATTCGGCCATGACCAGATCAAGACATTCGGCGTGGGTGCGGATACGCCAAAGCCGGAATGGATGTCCGTCTATCGCCAGCTCGTCGCGGCGGGCTTTCTGACCGTGAACCATGAGCTTTACGGCGCTTTGCAACTCACCGAGGCCGCAGGCCCGGTGCTCAAAGGTGCCCAAACCCTGCGCTTGCGCCGGGATGCGGCAGCTGTGTTCAAGAAATCAGCCCGTACCAGCCGCCCTGCGGGCGGCGCGCCTGCCGCATTAAGTGAAACCGATGATACGCTGTGGCACAAATTGCGCGCCTGCCGTCTCGAATTAGCCAAGGCGCAAGGCGTGCCGCCTTATGTCATTTTCCACGACACCACGCTTTTGGAAATGGTGCGCCAGAAGCCCACAGGCAGGCTGGGGCTTTCGAAAATATCTGGTGTTGGGGCAACCAAGATGGATCGCTATGGCGAGGCGTTTCTGGCTGTTATCAGAGCCAGTTAACGCCCCGCCTTTTTCGCTCAGAACAACCCTGCGATCTGTCCCTTTTCGTCCAATCCGATGACTTCAGCAGACGGCACCTTGGGCAGGCCCGGCATGGTCATCACTTCACCGCAGATGACCACGATGAACTCAGCACCTGCTGACAGACGCACTTCGCGGATCGGCACGGTGTGGTTGACGGGCGCCCC
>CAJBCQ010000095.1 GCA_903951595.1 uncultured Hyphomicrobiales bacterium
CTTGCGGCTCGCTTTGCCTCAGACTCTGCCCCGTTCTATTCAAGAGCCAATCCAAGCGAGCCGGAAGTCCGGGTTAAGCCGGATAAACCACACCCTTCCGCAAAATGATGTTCCCGTATAACCGCGCCTCACTCGATGCCACGATGGTGTGGCAGGCTCTGACGCGATTATAAAAGGCATCGCCAATCAGCGGCACCAGCTTCACTTTCGGTTCGTGCTTTTGCACCATCGTTTCAAGCGCCACCATAACTGGCTCGATCCGGTTGGGGTCACCGCCTGCTGCGGGGCGGAAAGCCGTTTCAGGAACGAAATCCCCATCGAGCGGGATCACCGACAAGATCGCATCCACCAGACGCGGCGCGTCATGGCCATCGGCGCGCACCAAGCGACGGGCATGTTCTTGGGCGGGGTAATTGCCGTCCACAATGGCAATTTCGTCGCCATGGCCCATGGCGCGAAGGGTGAAAAGCAATTCGGGGCTCAATATGGGGTCAATGTTTTTCAGCATGTCAGCCTCCCTCAGGTCGAATTTTGCAGAAAAACGCTGGTCTTACAATTTTTTCATATCAGCGGCTTTTTCGGGGCTTGAAATGAAGCGCGCGCGTTCCATATGCCGCTAACAACCAGCGCCGGGCCCCTCTGGCAAGACACCTGTCTTGTGATGTCGGAGCTGGAAACTTAGAAATGGACCCGGCTCATGGAAATGCTCTTTTCCAATTTTCTCGGCACGCCCGTATGGTTTTGGGTGGCCTTCATCTCGATCGTCATCGGCCTTCTCGTTTTCGATCTTGGCTTCCTGCACAAGGGCCAGGAAGAAATATCCGCCAAGGAAAGCCTCGTCCTGTATGCCGGCTATGTCGGCATCGCCATTGCCTTCGGCACTTGGGTCTGGTTTGCGCGCGGGGCGCAATCGGGGCTTGAGTTCTTCACCGGCTATGTGATCGAACAATCGCTGGCGATGGATAATATTTTCGTTATTGCGTCCATCTTCGGCTTCCTGGCCATTCCGCGCAAATATCAGCATCGCGTGCTGTTCTGGGGCATTATCGGCGTCATCGTGTTCCGGGCCATCCTCATCGGCTTTGGTGCGGCACTGGTTATGTCGTTCCAGTCGATCCTGTTCCTGTTCGGCGCGTTCCTGATTGTCACCGGCATCAAGATGTTCATCAAGCGGGATGAGGAAACCGATTTTGAGCAGAACGCGATCCTGCGCTTTTTGCGCAAGCGCTTCCCGATTACCAAAGAACTGCATGGCAACAGCTTCACGGTGAAGCAGAAGGACGAAAAGACCGGCAAGGTCGTCACCTTCCTCACACCGCTTGCGGTCGCGCTGATCCTTGTCGAGATCGTGGACGTGATTTTCGCGGTGGACTCGGTTCCGGCCATTTTTGCCGTCACCCAAGATCCGTTCATTGTCTACACCTCGAATATCTTCGCCATACTCGGCCTGCGTGCGCTTTATTTTGCGTTGGCTGCGGCGATGAACCGGTTCAAATATCTGCAGACCTCGCTGGCGGTTCTGCTGGTTCTCGTGGGCATCAAAGTGTTCCTCGTGCCGCTGGGCATCAAGATCGACACGGCCATCGCGCTTGCCGTCACCATCAGCGTGCTGGCGAGTGGTGTTCTCTACTCGCTATGGCGCACGCGCAAGGAGGATGCGCTTCAGTCGAAGTAAACATGGCCTCCTGGCCAGGGTGCCGGGAAGTCTTCTTCTGACACACCCTTCAGCGCGCGGGCTTTTTCAAGCTCGCGCGTTGGCGCATCAATGGCCTCTCCGGTCAGCTGGATGGTGGCGTGGTGCATGGCAAGGCTGCGGGCAGCACCCAGATCGAGATGGGCCTGCACGGCTTCAGCCGGGTCCATATGCTGGTCTTTCATGAACCAGCGTGGCTCATAAGCCCCGATGGGCAGAAGGGCCAAGCGCGGCGGGCCGAAACGCGCGCGTATCTCGCGGAAATGTTCCCCATCGCCATAGCCGGTATCGCCGGCGAAATAGATAAGCCCGGCCTGTGTTTGCAGAACGAAGGCACCCCAGAGCGCGTGGTTGGTGTCGCGGGTTGTGCGGCGAGACCAGTGGCGGGCAGGCGTGAGCGTTATCTTGATGCCGCCGAACGCATGGTCCTCGTAAAGGTCCATCTCGCACACATGCAAGGCGCGCTTGGCTTTGTGCAGAATGGCACCATTGCCGAGCGGGGTGAGGATGAGCGGTTGATAAGCCGCGTGAATCGCTTTGAGGGCGGGCAGATCCATGTGGTCATAGTGATTGTGCGACAGCAGCACGAGGTCGATTTTCGGCAAATTCTCCAATGCCACGCCGGGTGCGCGCGTGCGCTTGGGGCCTGCCCATTGCACGGGGCTTGCGCGCTGGGAGAAGAAGGGATCGGTGAGAATGTTCAGCCCTTGCGTCTGGATGAGCATGGTGGCTTGCCCGATGAAGCTCACACGCAGGCTTGCGCCTTCAACCAAGGCAGGTGGTTCATCTGGTGTGACAGGCAGAAATTCAGGCCATCGCGTCCACGGATTTTTCAGACGCCAGCGCAGCACATCACGCAGAGTTTTCAGCGCATAGTGGCCGGGAATGCGAAAGCGCACACCGTCAAAATGCGGTGAGGGCGGGCCTTGATGATAGGTGTTGCGGGAAGGCTTTGGCATCGGGCGATAGTTTATGCGCCCGATGCCGGATTTGTTCAACCGCTTAGACGGTTCTGAGATACCATTCGAAATCCTGCGGCGGGGGTTCGGCGTGGAACCGGTCGGCTTCGATTTCCTTTAGCGTGCAGAAAATATCGATGAGCTTCTCACCGAAATATTCCTTGAGAATGGGAGCGCGCCACAGGGCATCAATGGCCTCAAACCAGTTTGAGGGAATGCGCTTGGAACGCTTTTCGTAACCATTGCCAACAATGGCCGCACCCGGGTCGAGCTTGTCCGTTATGCCGTGATGGATGCCGGCCAAAACTGCCGCCAGCACGAAATAGGGATTGGCGTCGGCCCCTGCTGGGCGGTGTTCGATATGGCAGGTTTCAGGATTGCCCGCTGGGATGCGGATGGAAACCGTGCGGTTGTTCACACCCCAATTGGCAGCCACCGGCGCATAGGAATTGCGCCGGAAGCGGCGGTAGGAATTGGCATTGGGTGCCCAGATGAGCATGCCTTCGGCCATAGAGGCTTTCAGTCCGCCAATCGCGTTGAGCAGCAGGGGATTATCAGCCGGATTATCGGCGGCAAACAGATTGGCGCCAGCCGTATCGGCCACGCTCACATGGATATGCATGCCGCAGCCAGAATATTGCGCGTAAGGCTTTGCCATGAAGCTGGCCGCAAGCCCGTGGCGTTCGGCTGTCGCCTTGATGAGGCGCTTGAGCATGATGGCTTCATCGCCTGCTTTCAGCACATCGGCGCGGTGGCGTAGAACAATTTCCATTTGCCCGGGCGCATATTCGGAGATGAGGGTTTTGGCGGGCAGGCCTTGGGCATCCGCGAAGGTGTAGAGATCGCGGAAGAAGGGGGCGAAATCGTCCAGATCCTGCATGTAATAGGCTTGCAGATGCTTAGGGCGCGCGCCATTGAGCAGGTTCTTGGGCGGCTGCGGCTTGCCGCTGAGTGCGGCTTCGCGATCCATCAGATAGAACTCCAGCTCCACCGCTGCCACCGGTGTCATGCCCAGTTCCTTATAGCGATCCACCACGGTGGAAAGCACATTGCGCGGGTCGCAATGGTGAGGCTTACCGTCAAGCTCATGCATATGGGCGATATATTGCGCGGAAGGTTCTGCCGCCCAGGGAATGCGAACGAGCGTGCCGGGCACGGGCCACAGCAGTAGATCGCGGTCGCCATCGTCCCAGACCATGCCCGTTTCAACAACGTCTTGGCCTGTCACATCCAGCACCATGGCGGAGATGGGGAAGAAGCGGCCATCGCGCCAAGCGGGCACCAATTCATCCCGGCGCAGCACCTTGCCGCGCTGCACGCCGCATAGATCGGTCCAGATCAAGTGAAAGCTTTGGATATCCGGGTTGGCATCGAGGAAGGACTTGGCTTCAGCTTCGAGCTTCGGGGTTACCATGGCCATGATTCATATACTCATTTCTCTTTGTTCAGTTCAAAAGCTCGGCAACGCAGGCTGCAAGACCTTGGACCAGTTGATCGACATGGGTCGGCGTCGTTTCCGGGCAGATGAGCATCATATTATGGAAGGGTGTCACGATGACGCCCCGGTTCAGCAGAAAATGGTGAATGGCGATGTCGATGGGCTGGTGGATGACTTTGACTGCTTCCGTTCCGTTTTTCGGATGTTTGGGGCAGCAGAGGAATTCCACGCGCGCGCCCACGCGCACGACATGCCACGGCAGGTTATATTTGATGATGACATCCGCGATGCCCTTTTCCAGCCTTGCGGCAAGGATGAGAAGCGGCGCGAAAGCCTCCTTGGTGAAATAGGTTTCGAGAACGGCGCGCATGAGGGCCACCTGAATGCGCGAGCCTGATAGTGTGGTGCCGATGCCGGAATGGCCCGGTGTGCGGGTTTCCAGATATTGGCGGATGCGGGCACCGACTTCAGCCGATACGCCATAGACAGCCGCCGGAATGCCCCCGGCAATGGGCTTGCCCAGCACCAGCGCATCCGGTTCTAGCCCATATTCAGCCGTGTAGCCACCGGGGCCGGAGGACATGGTGTGGGTTTCATCAATCACGAGCAGGGTGCCGGTGGCCCGTGTGATCTCGCGCAAGGCTTTGTGGAAGCCTTCTTCTACCAGCACCATGCCAGTATTGGTCAGAAGCGGTTCGGCCAGCACGCAAGCCACATCGCGGTCGGCGAGGGCGGCTTCCAATGCCGGAATGTCGTTGAATTCCAAGACCTTGGTGGTTTGCGAAAGATCGCGCACTTCGCCGATGAGAGCAGGGTCGGCAATTGTCTTGCCGTTTTCCAGCATGACGAAGGTTTCATCCACCGCGCCGTGATAGCAGCCGGAAAAGACGAGGATTTTTTGGCGGCCCGTAATGGCGCGGCACCAGCGCAGGATGGAGCGGTTGGCGTCGGATGCGGTGGCCGTCACTTGCCAGAAGGGCAGGCCAAAACGGTCGGCAAGAAGCTTGCCGACGATCGCGGCATCGGGCGAGGGCATCATGGTGGTTAGGCCGCGCGCGCCTTCCCGGGCCAGAACTTCCGTTACGGCAGGTGGCGAGTGGCCGAACATGGCCCCCGTGTCGCCCAAGCAGAAGTCAGCATATTGGTTGTTATCGGCATCGGTCAGGGTGGCACCCTGAGCCTGTTTCACGAAAAGGGGAAAGGGCGTGCCCCAATCCACCATCCAGTGCATGGGCACACCGCGCAGCCAGTTGGCCTGGGTTTCGCCCGCCAGCCGCCTCGATTCCGGGTTCCGCTGGGTAAAGAGCGCCTTTTCGCGCTCCAGCATGGCGGAAATGGAAGAAGCCGCGATTTGACGGTGCATGATGCCCTTGCGAGACGTTGCCGATGGCTTATCTTAGCACGCCACAAGGGGAGGTGAGAACCCCCAGCCGGATTTTAAGGGAAAAGCGCCATGGGCCGGATCGTTTATGTGAATGGGGAATATGTGCCTGAAGAAGATGGTAAAATTTCCATTTTTGATCGTGGCTTCCTGTTTGCGGATGGCGTTTATGAAGTGACCGCCGTGGTCAATTCCCGTCTCATCGACTATGCCCCCCATCTGGAGCGGCTGGCGCGTTCCTTGCGTGAATTGAAGATGGAATGGCCCTGCACGGAAAGCGAATTGCGCGCCATGCATGAGGAGCTGATCGCGCGCAATGGCATCACAGAGGGCTGGGTCTATATGCAGATCACGCGCGGGGCGGCGGATCGTGATTTCAAATTCCCAAAGGGTGTGAAGCCGTCGCTTGTAGGGTTCACGCAGGTCAAGGGCTTGTTGGAAAACCCCGATGCGGTTACGGGTGTGAAAGTTTGCACGGTGCCGGATATTCGCTGGGCGCGGCGCGACATTAAGTCGGTGAGTTTGCTGGCGCCTGTGCTTGGAAAGCAGATGGCCTATGAGCAGGGCTGTTTTGAAGGCTGGATGATGGAAGATGGTGTCATTACCGAAGGCACATCTTCCAATGCCTATATCGTGAAGGATGGCGTGATCATTACACGCGAGCTTTCCAATTCGATTTTGGCCGGTGTGACGCGCCGCGTGCTGTTTGCCCTTGCAGCGGAGAAGGGCGTGAAGATCGAAGAACGCGCCTTCACGCCGGAGGAGGCTTATGCGGCGGATGAGGCGTTCTTGACCAGTGCGTCGAACTTCGTGCTGCCGATCGTGGAGATCGACGGCAAGCGCATTGGTGGTGGGCAACCGGGGCCGGTGGGGCGCCGATTGCGCGAGTTGTTTTTGGACGCCGTGCGGGAGCAGGCGGGATTGTTGATTTAAGGCCTCAACGTAACCCCGGCCCCATCTTCGTCAGCCCGGGCTTGACCCGGGCCAGGGCTTGGTGCGTTCAAGGAAAACAGAAAGCCCTGTCCCGGCTCAAGGCCGGGATGACGTTGGGTGTGATTAAATCTCTGCGATCATTTGGGGTCTTCAGTTGCGCCCAAGTAACCTCTCGCAAAATTCGATGACGTGAGATTCCATGTAAGAGACATACTTCAAGTCTTCAGCGCTCATCTTCAGAGGGTCAAAGATATGATCGGTTTATGATTCAAATCCGTTGATCATATCCCAGTCGTTACCTGCGAGACGATTTGAAGCGCGAATTTTGTTCAAGAGCCTGACGCCGTCCAAAATGCTGAGCTTTCCGTCCGCAATTTCTTCGGCGGTACGTAATAACAACCTTGTCCAATCCTCATTCATCTCACGTTCCCATGGCCTAGGGATCACCGTTGGCTCGTCTGCCAATTCGGGTTCACCCATGCTTCCTGATTGCTTGGCGGCAGTGGGTCCACACCCAGAATGTGATCGGAAGCCTTCTCCCCAATCATCAGCGTCGGCCCGTTCAAATTCCCGTTCGTCACACGCGGCATGATAGATGAGTCCGCCACGCGCAGGCCTTCCATGCCGATCACGCGGCATTGCGGGTCCACCACAGCCATCGGGTCGGCAGCCGAACCCATCCGGCAAGTACCGCAGGGGTGATAGGCGCTTTCGGCATGGTCGCGGATAAAGCTGTCGAGTTCTTCATCCGTCTGCAAATGCTCGCCGGGTTGCAATTCGCGGCCCTTATAGGGTTCCAGCGACTTCTGCTCGAAAATCTCGCGGGTGAGGCGCATGGCGTTGCGGAATTCGGTCCAGTCATCCTCATGCGACATATAGTTAAAGCGAATGGCGGGCGCTTCACGCGGATCAGCCGAACGCGCGCGCACATGCCCACGGGATTTCGAACGCATCGGCCCCACATGCACCTGGAAGGAATGTGTGCCAGCAACCGCCTTGCCGTCGTAACGGATAGCGATGGGCAGGAAGTGATATTGAATATCGGGATATTCCACACCCGCTTTCGAACGAATGAAACCGCAGCTTTCAAAATGGTTGGTGGCACCAAGCCCACGCTTGAACAGCAGCCATTCCAGCCCGATGAGGCCTTTTGAAAACAGATTGAGCTTTGGGTAAAGCGAGACGGGCTTGAGACATTCCACCTGGAAATAGACCTCCAGATGATCCTGCAAATTCTCACCCACACCGGGAAGCTGGTGGATGGGGGTGATGCCTGCCGCCTTCAAATGCTCAGGGGCACCAATGCCGGAAAGCTGCAAGAGCTTGGGCGAGTTGATAGAGCTTGCAGCAATGATGACTTCACGATTTGCGCGTGCGATCTTGATGGTGCCGGCCTGTTCATATTCCACACCCACGGCGCGTTTGCCTTCCACCAGAATGCGGCGGGCAAAGCAGCGGGATTCAAGCTTCAGGTTCTTGCGCTTTTGCGCTGGGCGCAGATAGGCATTGGCCGCAGACCAGCGGCGGCCTTTCCACACCGTCATTTCCATCTGGCCGAAGCCTTCTTGCTGGCGGCCATTGTAATCTTCGGTGACGGGATAGCCCGCTTCATGGCCTGCCTTAACGAAGGCATCATAAAGCGGGTTCTTGCCGCGCCCGCGTGTGACATGCATGGGGCCATCCGTGCCGCGCCAGCCTTCCTCGCCGCCATGCGAGCTTTCCATGCGCTTGAAATAGGGCAGCACATGGCGATAGCCCCAGCCTTTTGCCCCCATTTCCTCCCAAGTGTCGAAATCCTTGGCGTGGCCGCGTACATAGACCATGCCATTGATGGAGGATGAGCCGCCGATCACCTTGCCGCGTGGGGTGACAAGGCGGCGACCGCCGAGGGCGGGTTCGGGTTCGGCCTGAAAGCCCCAGTCATATTGCGGCATGTTCATGGGATAAGACAGCGCGGATGGCATCTGGATGAGCGGGCCCATGTCCGTGCCGCCATATTCCAGCACCAGCACCTGATGCTTGCCGTTTTCGCTGAGGCGGCTGGCCATGACGGAGCCTGCGGAGCCGGAGCCAATGATGATGTAATCAGCGGTGATCATCGTGTTTTCTTCTTGTTGTCAAACTGGGCAAGGGCGGCGGTGAGGTAATCGCGGGTTAGGGTGCGCGGGATCAGCGGGTCATCCACGCCGCCCATCAGGGCATAGCGCACCCACAGTCCGTCGATCATGGCGGCAATGCCTTCGGCAATGCGGGCGGCTTCTTGCGGCGGCACCAGCGCGCGCAGGTCGCTCACAAGGTTCGAGCGCAAGCGGCGGTGATAGATGGTGAGGATAGCCTGGAGGCGTTCGGACTGGCGGGCCGTGCCATAAAGGCCAAGCCATGCGGCAACGACTTCTGGTGAAAACTGCACATCGCCGAAACAGGCGTTTATGACAGAATTCAGGCGCTCAAACGGGCCGCGCGCGCTGGCATAGCGCGCCACCACATCGGCACGCAGATCGGCCAGAAGCTGGCGCATGGTTTCGAACAGCAAATCGTCCTTGCCCGTGAAATAATGATGCACAATGCCGGGGGAAACGCCCGCTTTTCGGGCAATACGGGCCACGGTTGTGTCGGCCAGCCCATATTCGTGGATGGAGGCAATGGCGGCATCGATGAGCTGCCGCCGCCGGATCGGCCCCATTCCCAATTTCGGCATTGCAGCATAACTCCCTAGCACCAAATTCATTTTCTACATTGTTATTGGTCGGTCATTCAAATAAAAATATAGGGGGCCTGTGGAAGAAGGGCGGAAAAATCCGCACGGCACAGGACAGGAAAACTGGGAGGTTTCTGCAATGACAATGAATTTCAAATCGGCCCTTGGTGGCGTCGTTCTCAGCATGGGCGTTCTGGCCAGCTCTACGGCAATGGCCGGAGATGCGGAGTCCTGCAAGAAAGTCCGTCTGTCGGATGTGGGCTGGACGGACATCACCGCCATGACGGCGATGACCTCGGCCATTCTGGAACAGATGGGTTATGAAGGCGAAATCCAGCAGCTCGCTGTGCCGGTGACTTTTGCTTCCATGAAGAACAAGGATATTGACGTATTCCTCGGCAACTGGATGCCGTCCATGGAAAATGACATCAAGGCCTATCGCGAAGATGGCTCGGTGGAAACCGTGGGTGCCAATCTGGAAGGTGCCAAATACACGCTGGCCGTTCCTGAATATACTTGGGAAAAGGGCCTGAAGGATTTCAAAGACATCGCCAAGTTCAAGGATTCGCTTGGTGGTAAAATCTATGGCATTGAGCCGGGCAATGACGGCAACCGGCTGGTGCAGGATGTCATCAACAATGAAGCCTTCGGCCTGAAGGGCTTTGAAATTGTCGAAAGCTCCGAGCAGGGCATGTTGGCGCAGGTTGGCAAGGCCACGGGTGCCAATGAGGACGTGGTGTTCCTCGGCTGGGCGCCGCATCCCATGAACTCCAACTTCAAGCTGAAGTATCTCACCGGTGGCGATGACTTCTTCGGCCCGAATTTTGGCGGCGCTTCGGTGATGACCAATGTGCGTCAGGGCTATCTTGCGGAATGCCCGAATGCCGGCAAGTTGGTTGCCAACCTAAAGTTCACGCTGGAAATGCAGAACGAAATCATGGGTGCCATCCTCGACAAGGGTGAAGATCCCAAGGCTGCCAGCATTGCTTGGCTGAAGGCCAATCCTTCGGCGTTGGATGCTTGGCTTGCCGGTGTGACCACGTTTGACGGTTCGGGCGAGGCTCTGGCTGCCGTGAAAAAGGGTCTTGCTCTCTGATTGACGGTTGAGGCCGCTTTGAGTCACAAATAACAGGACGGGCCGATATAAAAACCAACGGCCCGTCCCTTCTGTTTCCGGCTCATGAGGGAGGAGCCGTGCGATGGACCAGCTGACAGAGCTTATCACGGCGTTCAAGATTCCGGTCGGCCAATGGGGCAAAAGCTTCTTTGCCCTGCTGACGCAGCATCTTGAATGGTTCTTTGACTCCATTGCGCGCGGGCTGACCGTGGTGCTGGAACTGCTCATGGACGGGCTGTTGATGGTGCCGCCGCTGGTGCTTATCGCGTTGTTTGCGGGCCTTGCCTATCTGTTACAGCGCAATTGGAAATTGGCGCTTGGAACGGCACTGGGGCTGCTTTTCATTCTCAATCAGGGCCTGTGGAAAGAGACGGTGGAAACGCTGGTTCTGGTTGTGAGTGCGGCCGGTCTTTCTATGGCCATTGGCGTGCCGATTGGCATTTGGGCGGCGCATAATGAGAAGGTTTACCGGGTTCTTTTGCCGTTTCTGGATCTCATGCAGACGATGCCGACCTTTGTGTATCTGATCCCGGTGCTGATCCTGTTTGGGCTTGGCATTGCACCTGGCCTTATCGTCACCATCATCTTTGCCGCCCCCGCTCCCATCCGGCTTACCTATCTGGGCATTGTTTCGGTGCCCAAGCCCTTGATCGAAGCTGGGCAGGCGTTTGGTGCCACCCAGCGGCAGCTCTTGTGGAAGGTGGAGCTTCCGGCAGCCTTGCCCACCATCATGGCGGGGCTCACCCAGTGCATCATGCTGTCCCTTTCCATGGTGGTGATTGCAGCCCTGATTGGCGCATCTGGGCTTGGTAAGCCTGTTGTGCGCGGTCTGAACCAGCTCAACATTCCGCTGGGCATTGAAGCGGGGCTTGCGATTGTGGTGCTCGCCATCATCCTCGATCGGGTGTGCCGGGTGAGCCAAGGCAAGGGATCGCAGACATGAGCCGGAAAATGCCTGCGGTCTCGTTTCGTGATGTGGATATCGTATTCGGCAAAAACCCGGACGCCGCGCTGAAGCTTCTGGACGCTGGCAAGAACCGCGCGGAGATTTTGGCTGAGACGGGCAATGTGATCGGGGTTTGCGGCGCATCACTGGATGTGGGTGAGGGTGAGATTTGCGTGCTGATGGGGCTTTCGGGTTCCGGCAAATCCACTCTGCTTCGTGCGGTGAACGGGCTCAACAAGCCGGTGCGCGGGGCGGTTCATGTGAAGGATGGGGCTTCTTCTGTGGATGTTGTCAGCTGCGATGAGAATACGCTGCGGCGGCTACGCATGAAGCAGATTGCGATGGTGTTCCAGCAATTTGCCCTTCTGCCATGGCGCACGGTTGCTGAAAATGTGGGCTTTGGTTTGGAGCTTGGCGGTGTTCCCGAAGCTGAACGGCGCGCGCGGGTGGCCAAGCAGTTGACGCTGGTGAGCCTTGATCAATGGGCGGGCAAATATGCCCATGAGCTGTCGGGCGGCATGCAGCAGCGGGTTGGTTTGGCGCGCGCCTTTGCCACTGACGCGCCGATCTTGCTGATGGATGAGCCGTTCTCGGCCCTTGATCCCTTGATCCGCACGCATTTGCAGGATGAGCTTCTGGAATTGCAGCGCGAATTGAAGCGCACCATCATTTTCGTGAGCCATGATCTGGATGAGGCGCTGAAGATTGGCACGCGCATCGCGATTATGGAATCAGGACAAGTTGTTCAATATGGTGTGCCACAGGACATTGTGCTCAATCCGGCCAATGAATATGTGGCGCAGTTTGTGGGGCATATGAATCCGCTTAATGTGCTGACGGGGGATGCGCTGATGACACCGATGGATGCATTCCCAAAACAGGGCACCGCGCTTGTGCTGGATCCCATGCGTAGGCTCACGCTTATGCTGGCCAAGAACGGCACCCCGGCCAAGGCATTGCTCGACGGCAAATCCGTCAAGCCCGTTGCGGTTGGCGCGCAGGGCGGGAAAGTGGCAAAAATGTCCATGGCGGTGATGCCCGTGCAAAGCCCGATGCGAGCCATCATCACCATGCGCCAGAATACGGGGCTTCCGGTTCTTCTGGCCGAAGGGGCGCGCGCTGTGGGTGTGGTGGGGGATGCCGAGATTTATGCCGCGCTTACGCGCAAGGCGGTTGTGCGGGCGGGTGCTGCATGAGCCTGCTTGCGCCTGATGAAGCTCATCCTGTCATTCTGGTGAATGAGGCGGCAAGCTCGCCGGTGGTGTTGGTTTGTGAGCATGCAGGCCGCGTGGTGCCGCGCGGTCTGGGTAATCTCGGTTTGGGCGAGGCGGACCTTTCGCGCCATATTGCGTGGGATATCGGGGCGGAGGTGGTTTCGCGGCGTCTGTCACAAAAGCTCGACGCCACCCTCATTTTGCAGCGCTATACGCGGCTTGCCTATGATTGCAACCGGCCGCCTGACCACCCCGGTGCCATGCCGGAAATGAGCGAATTGACGCCCATTCCGGGCAATGTCAATTTGAGTGCCGCCGAGCGGCTGGCGCGTACGAGCGCGCTTTATGAGCCATTCCATGCCGCCGTGAGGGCTGTTCTGGATGCCAAGGCGGACCCTGTTTTTGTCACAATCCATTCTTTTACCCGCCATTTCAAAGGCATGGTGAGGGATGTGGAATTGGGGCTTTTGCACCATGCCGATGATCGGCTGGCGCGGCGCCTCCAGCAGCTGATGGGGGAGCTTTATCCGGGGATCGATACGCGGATCAACGAACCCTATGGACCGGGGGACGGTGTAGCGCATACGCTTGATCTCCACGGCAATTCACGGGGAATCACCAACGTGATGATCGAAATTCGCAATGATCTCATTGCGGACCAAGAAGGCCAAGCAATCTGGGCCGGGTTGCTTGCGGAACTGATCGCAGAGGCCACCCAAGAAAAAGAACAGACCTGAATTCGGGAAACGACCAGAAGGGAATATCAAATATGAGTGATCACTATTCAGACGCCGAGAAAAAGGCGGACATGAAAGTCCTCCACGGCATGGGTTATGCTCAGGAACTTGAACGCAGCATGAGCAAGTTCTCGAACTTTGCCATCTCGTTCTCCATCATCTGCATCCTGTCGGGCGGCATTAACAGCTTCGCGCAGGCCATTTCCTCCATCGGTGGTGCTGGTGCGGGTATTGGTTGGCTCGTGGGTTGCGCCATCTCGGCTACCTTCGCGCTGGCCATGGCGCAGATCGCCTCGGCTTTCCCGACGGCGGGCGGGCTTTATCACTGGGCCTCCATTCTCGGCAACCGGTTCACCGGGTGGCTGACGGCGTGGCTCAACCTGCTGGGTCTCATTACGGTTCTCGGCGCCATCAATATCGGTACCGCGTTCTTCTTCCAGGGCACCTTCGGTGGCCTCATTGGCATGACGACGGATGCGGGTCACATTGTGACCTTCGTTGCGGTGGTCACCATCCTGCAGGCGCTGTTCAACCATGTTGGCATTCGGGTGACGGCCATGATGACCGATTTTTCGGGTTACATCATTTTCGTGACCACGGCTGTGCTGATCGTGGCGTGCCTTTATTTCGCGCCCTCGATCGACATTTCGCGCCTGTGGACTTTCACCAATTATTCCGGTGAAGCCGGTGGCAATGTGTTCCCTGCCAGCGACAACATGCTCTATCTCTTTCTGCTCTGCTTGTTGCTGCCAGTTTACACCATCACTGGGTATGACGCTTCGGCCCATACGTCGGAAGAAACGGTGAAAGCGGCTCATTCCGTGCCGCGTTCCATCGTGTCCGCGGTGCTGTGGTCCTCGCTCATTGGCTGGGTCATGCTGTGCGCCATCACGCTTGCCATTCCGGACATGGCCGCAGGTGCGGCCCAGGGCTGGGGCGTGTTCTTTGGTACGATGGATGCCATTATGCCCGCGGGCCTGAAGCTCGTGATCTATCTTGCGATCTTCATCAGCCAGCTTCTGTGCGGTTTGGCGACCGTCACATCGGCCAGCCGCATGTTGTTCGCATTTGCGCGCGACAAGGGCTTGCCGGTGGGTTCTGCAGCTCTTGCCAAGGTTTCACCGCAGTACCGCACCCCGGTGACGGCGATCTGGACCGTGGTGATCTTGGAAATCGCCTATGTGTTCGCCGCGCAGTTCGTGTCCATCGGCGGCACCAACCTCTACACGATCGTCGTGAACTCGACGCTGGTGTTCCTGTTCCTGTCCTTCGCCATTCCGCTGGCGCTGGCCATGTTCGCCTATGGTGGCCCGAAATGGCCGAACCCCGGCCCGTGGAACCTTGGTGCTGGGCTTTACAAGCTGATCACTCTGTTGTCGCTGGTTGGCATGGCGATCATCTTCTACATCGCCGTACAGCCGCCGAATGACTCGGTTCTTTACATCGTCGTCGGCTTCCTCGTGCTGGCTGGCGTGCTTTGGGTTGCGGTGGAAAACCGCCGCTTCCAGGGCCCGCCGGTGGGTGATGAAATCGCCCGTCGCCAGGCTGCCATTAAGGCTGCTGAATCGGCGGTTGGCGAAAAAGGCTGATCGGCTACAATTGCGGGGCGCAGTGTCTAGATGGCGCTGCGCCCCATCGCGTTCCAATTCTTCAATCTGCAACACAAAGAGGCACCCCATGTCTGGCAATCTGACCATGGCAGAACTGAAAGCCGATACCGCATCCGGCAAGATTGATACGGTGTTGGCCTGCTTTACCGACATGCAGGGTCGGCTCATCGGTAAGCGTTTCCATGCTCAGTTCTTTGTGGATGGTGGGCATGATGAAACCCATGGCTGCAACTATTTGCTCGCCAATGACATCGATATGGAAACTGTTCCCGGCTATGCCGCAACGGGCTGGGAAAAGGGCTATGGCGATTTCGTTATGAAGCCAGACCTATCCACGCTCTGCCGCATTCCGTGGCTGGAAGGCACTGCACTGGTTCTGTGCGATGTGCTGGACCACCATGACCATTCCCCCGTGCCGCATTCTCCGCGCGCCATTTTGCGCCGCCAAGTAGACCGCCTCACGGCCATGAACATGAAGGCCTATATGGCCTCGGAACTGGAATTCTTCCTGTTTGATGACAGTTACGAAACCGCCCACACCAAGGGCTATCGTGATCTGAAAACCGCTGGTTACTACATTGAGGATTACCATATCTTCCAGACCACCAAGGAAGAAAACGTGATGCGCGCCATCCGTAATGGTTTGCAGGGGGCGGGTATTCCGGTTGAAAATTCCAAGGGTGAATGGGGCCCCGGGCAGGAAGAAATCAATGTCCGCTATACGGACGCGCTCACCATGGCCGACCGCCATTCCATCCTGAAAAATGGCTGCAAGGAAATTGCCTGGGGCTTGGGCAAGGCCATCACCTTCATGGCCAAGTGGGATAATGCCATGGCGGGCAATTCCAGCCATGTGCATCAATCGCTGTGGACTGCCGATGGCAAAACCCCCTTGTTCCGCGATGAAAAGGGCGAGCATGGCATGTCGGCGCTCATGAAGAATTATATGGCGGGGCTTCTGGCCCATGCTGGCGAGATCACCTATTTCCTCGCGCCCTATATCAATAGCTACAAGCGTTTTCAGGCGGGCACATTTGCGCCCACCCGTGCCATCTGGTCGGATGATAACCGCACGGCGGGTTACCGGCTTTGCGGGGCTGACACCAAGGCCATTCGTGTTGAATGCCGCGTCGGGGGTGCGGATCTCAACCCCTATCTGGCCTTTGCCGCCATGCTGGCTGCGGGCCTTGATGGCATAGATAAGAAGATGGAGCTTGAGCCTGCCTTTTCGGGTGATGCCTATGATCCGTCCAAGAAGTTGCGGGAAATTCCCAAAACCCTGCGTGATGCCATTGTGGCGCTGGATACCTCCGAATTCATGCGAAAAGCGTTTGGCGATCAGGTGATTGACCACTATGTCCACACGGGCCGCTGGGAACAGAGCGAATATGACAAGCGCGTCACCGATTGGGAATTGAAGCGCGGTTTCGAGCGGTATTGAGGACATCATGGCTGACATCATCAAATGCGTATCGCCCGTTGATGGGCGCATCTATGCCAAGCGGCCGGTGGCGAAATCGAAGGAAATCGCTGCTGTTTTTGCCGCCGCCCATGAGGCACAGGACAAGTGGAAACGCTTGTCGCTGAAAGAACGTGCCGCCTATTGCTCGGCGGCGGTGGATGCCATGCTTGCCATGAAGGATGAGATCGTTCCGGAATTGGCCTGGCAGATGGGTCGGCCCGTGCGTTATGGCGCAGGCGAGCTTCGCGGTTTTGAAGAACGCGCACGCCACATGATTGCCATTGCGGGCGAGGCTTTGGAAAATGTGGTGCCAAAGCCCATCGCCGGCTTTACCCGCTTCATCAAGCGCGAGCCGCTGGGTGTGGTGTTCACGGTGGCCCCGTGGAATTATCCTTACCTTACGGCGGTTAATTCCATCATCCCCGCTTTGATGGCCGGCAATACGGTGGTGCTGAAGCACGCTGCCCAGACCCTTCTTGTGGGTGAGCGGTTTGCCAAGGCTTTTGCGAAACTGCCCAAGGGTGTTTTCCAGAATATCGTGCTGACGCATGCGCAAACCTCCGAAATCATATCGGCAGGCCTTGCCAATAGCGTGTGCTTCACAGGCTCGGTTGCCGGGGGTGCGGCGATGGAGGAGGCTGCTGCTGGGCGTTTCCTGCATGTCGGCTTGGAGCTTGGCGGCAAAGACCCTGCTTATGTGCGCCACGATGCCAATCTTGCCCATGCCATTGAAAATCTCGTCGATGGCGCGTTCTTCAACTCCGGCCAAAGCTGCTGCGGCATTGAGCGCATTTATGTGCACAAAAAGCTCTACAAGGATTTCGTGGATGGCTTTGTGGATTTGACGCGCAAATATGTGCTGGATGATCCGCTATTGGAAAAAACCACGCTGGGGCCACTGGTAAAGCCGGAAGCAGCGGAGTTTGTCCGCAAGCAAATCCGCTCGGCGGTGCGCGCTGGTGCTAGCGCGCATATTGATGAAAAGCTGTTTCCCGTCAGCCAAAAGGGATCCAGCTATCTGGCCCCGCAGGTGCTCACCGGTGTCAACCACCAGATGAGTGTGATGACGGAAGAAAGCTTCGGGCCTGTCGTGGGTATCATGAAAGTGTCGGATGATGATGAGGCGCTTGCTCTCATGAATGATTCCGAATATGGCCTGACCGCCGCGATCTGGACGCAGGATGAGGGCGCTTGTCTTCGCATGGGCGATGAAATCGCCACCGGCACTGTGTTCATGAACCGCTGCGATTATCTGGATCCGGCTTTGACCTGGACGGGTGTGAAAAATACGGGCCGTGGGGCCACGCTGTCGCGTGTCGGCTATGAAACGCTGACACGGCCCAAGAGCTATCATCTGCGTACAAAAACGAGCTAAGGGGATTTTTTCAAATGACAACCGCCAACCGCAATTTCAACTTCCCCACCGCCATCCGCTATGGCGCGGGGCGTGTGAAAGATTTGGCCCAGCTTTGCAAGGACAATGGCATCAAGCGGCCCTTGTTCGTGACCGATCCGGGCCTGGCCGCCATGCCGATGGTGAAAGCCATTCTGGCAGATTTGAAGAAGGCAGGGTTAGGTGTTGCCTTGTTTTCGGATGTGCGGCCCAACCCCGTGGAAGCCAATATCCATGAAGGTGTGCGCGCCTATAATGGCGGCAATCATGATGGCGTTATCGCTTTTGGTGGCGGCTCGGCGCTCGACATCGGCAAGATGGTTGCGCTGATGCACAGCCAGAAGATTTCGGTGTTCGATCTGGAAGACATTGATGATTGGTGGACGCGAGCGGACCCTCGCGTCATCTCGCCTATTATCGCGGTACCAACAACAGCGGGCACGGGTTCGGAAGTGGGCCGCGCGGGTGTCGTCACGCATCCAGACACGCATGAAAAGAAGATCATTTTCCACCCCCTTTTGATGCCGAAGGCGGCAGTGCTGGATCCAGAGTTGACGGTTGGCTTGCCGCCCAAGCTCACCGCTGCCACGGGCATGGATGCGCTGGCGCATTGCATCGAAGCCTATTGCGCGCCGGGCTATCATCCGCTGGCGGTGGGTGTCGCGCTGGAAGGCATGCGGCTTGTGAAGGAAAATCTGCCGACGGCTGTCAAGAAGGGCAAAGACCTGCAAGCGCGTGGCAATATGCTAGTTGCTTCTTCAATGGGGGCCACCGCTTTCCAGCGCGGGCTGGGTGCCATCCATGCGCTGTCGCATCCCTTTGGTGGGCTTTATGATGCCCATCACGGCCTGCTCAATGGCATCATCATGCCTTATGTGCTGGTTGCCAACCGCAAGAAGATCGAGAAAGACATTGAACGCGCTGCGGCCTATCTGGGCATCAAGGGCGGGTTCAACGGCTTTCTCAAATGGGTGCTGGCGCTTCGCAAGGAAATCGGAATTCCGCATAAGCTTGCCGATATCGGCATTGATGTGAAGCGTCTGGGTGAGGTCGCCGCCATGGCGATCAAGGATCCGTCAGCTGGCGGCAACCCCATTGCGTTCACCGAAAAGCAATATAAGTCACTCGCCAAGAAGTGCGTGACGGGTGATTTGTAAGGGCTAATTCAGCCACCAAATCGACGCATTGAGAAGCGTGGCGAAGCTGACCCATGCCGCATAAGGCATGAGCAGCCCGCCCGCGATGCGGTCTATGGGCCAGAAGGTGGCGATGGTGAGCAGGATCAGCGCCAGAAGTGGCACAATATCCAGCAGCGCCAGACCCGGCGATTGCATTCCGAAAAACAGGAATGACCACAGGCTGTTCAGCACCAACTGCGCGATGAACAGATAGAGGGGCTTCCCCCATCCCATCTTGCGCCACACGCGCCACGCTGCCACTGCCATCATCACATAAAGCGTCGTCCAAACCGGTCCGAACACCCAAGCTGGCGGGTTGAAGGGTGGTTTGGTAATTGTTGGATACCAGCTTGCGACGCTGGTTGACGTTACCCATCCGCTAAGTCCGCCAATGGCAAGGCAGGCAAAGACGAAGAATGCCAGAAACATATAATCGTGACGCGCTTGGATCATATGAATCTTCCCTGTCCAGACAGCAAGCCTCCAAGCAAGCTTGCGCCCGCAATCACGATGAGTAAACCCACAATCACGCGGAATGCCATGCCCGCACGCGCAGCCCATGGATGGTCAATAAAGGCAAAGCGCAGGGCGAAATCTCGCGACAGAACAGTCAGGCTTGCGATGAGGGCGATGGTCATGAAGGTGCCCAGCGCCATGGCGAAAGTGGCGGCAATGCCTGCAAAATAAAGCCCCGCCGCAGAGGAAAACAGCAATACCAATAGCGCACCCGTGCAGGGACGCATGCCAATGGCAAGGGCCAGGCTGAAGGCGTGGCCGAAGGAGACGGGTGCTTTCAGACCCGCTGCTTGTGGCATATGGGCATGGCCGCAATCACATGCGTCGGCGTGCTGATGGTGATGGTGATGGTCATGGTGATGATCATGTGCATGGGCTTTGTGGGGCCACAGGGTGCGCCAAATGAGATGCGCGCCAAGCCCCATGATCAAGCCATAGCTTGCCAGTTCCATCCAGAAGCTCGAAGCCTTTGCGGCATCGCGCGCCACGCCTCCGGCCAGGGCCACGAAGGCCAGCACGCCAGACACGATGAGAATGGCGCTCAGCGCCTGAATGGCTGAACTCATGGCAGAAATCAGAATGCCGCGTTTTAGTTGCTGGTTATTGGCCAAAAGCCAGCCGGAAATCACCGCCTTGCCATGTCCAGGCCCTGCGGCATGGAACACGCCATAGCCGAAGCTCAAGAGCATGAGGCCGAGGGCTGCACTCAAAGGAGCCGTTCCCTTTACATCACGAATGGCACCGGAAAGCTGGGTGTAGAAAACCTGCTGGCGGGCCAGCACCCAAGCTGTTGGGCTTGCCCAGAAGGGCGGCAGGTTTTCAGCCCCGCGCGGCTGCACCAGTAA
>CAJBCQ010000096.1 GCA_903951595.1 uncultured Hyphomicrobiales bacterium
CGGCTGGGTGCATGTGAAATCGGAAAGCCTAGAGCCGGAGGCGTTATTGGCGGCGTTGAAGGCGGGGCAATATTACTCAAGCCAAGGCCCGCAAATTCACGAGCTTTCGATCACCGGCACTGAACTGCACATCGTCACCTCGCCCGTGAACGCCATCTCCGTCATGGGCCACAATTCCCGCACCGTGCAACGCATGGGCCGGAACATTACGCAGGCCGTGCTGAATTTGGACGACCTGAAGCGCAGCTGGTCCGTCGTGCCAGACAGCCCTTGGCTGCGCGTGGCGATCATTGATCAGGCCGGAAAGCGCGCCTGGACGAACCCGATCTGGCGGTAATCAGAACGCCATCCCGGATGCCGCGAAGCGGTGAGCCGGGGTGGCGACGAATTTGGCAGGCTGATTCTCACTTCTTCCCATAACCCCCGCCGCTTGGCGTGCGGATGATGATGGCTTCTCCCGGCTCGCACACAAACTGGTCACAACCGGGCCGCTTTTCGATCTTGCCATTCTTCAACCGCTTCAGGCTCTCACCCACAACACCCGGCTCACCCCCCGCCATGCCATAGGGCGGCACCTTGCGGTGGCCGTGCAGGAAGCTCACATCCATCTTTTCGCGGAAGCGGATGACGCGTTCGGTGCCGTCACCCCCCTTCCACTTGCCCTTGCCACCCGTGCCACGGCGGATTTCGAATCTCTCCAAGATCACCGGATAACGGAACTCCAGCACTTCCGGGTCGGTCAGCCGCGTATTGGTCATATGCGTGTGAATGGCACTCGTGCCATCAAAACCCGGACCCGCACCCGAGCCGCCACAGATAGTTTCGTAATACTGATATTTCGCATTGCCGAAATTGGTGTTGTTCATGGTGCCCTGTGCCGCCGCCATCGCACCCAGCGCGCCGAACAGCGTATCGGTAACCGCTTGGCTCGTCTCCACATTGCCCGCCACAACTGCGGCCGGATATTCCGGTGAGAGCATGCAATCCTTCGGCAGCACAATTTCAATGGGCTTCAAGCAACCCGCATTCATGGGGATATTGTCATCCACCATGCAGCGGAACACATAAAGCGTTGCCGCTCGCGTAATGGGGCGGGGTGCATTGAAATTGGTGGGCTGCTGCGCGCTTGTTCCCGTGAAGTCAACTTTGGCTGTGCGCTTTTTCTTATCAACGGTGATCTTCACCTTGATTTGCGTTCCCTGATCCATCGGATAGGTGAATTCGCAATCCTTCAGCGCGCCAATGAACCGCCTGACACTTTCTTCCGCATTGTCCTGCACATGCTGCATATACGCCTGCACCACGGGAAGCCCAAACTCTGCCACCATCTTGCGCAATTCCTGCACGCCCTTTTCATTGGCGGCGATCTGCGCTTTCAAGTCCGCGATATTCTGGGCGGGATTGCGGCAAGGATATTCTCCGCCAGTCAGCAGCGCATGCAGCTCCTTCTCACGCAAACGACCCTTATCCACCAGTTTGAAATTGTCGATCACCACGCCTTCTTGCGTGATCGTGGTGGCTGATGGTGTCATCGAACCTGGTGCCTTGCCGCCGACATCAGCGTGATGCCCACGCGAGGCGGTGAAGAACAAAATCTTCTTGCCCGCCTTGTCGAATACAGGTGTGACGGCCGTAATATCCGGCAAATGCGTACCGCCATTATAAGGCGCGTTGAGCAGGTAAACATCCCCCGGCCTCATGTTCGGATTGGCTTCAATGATGGTTTCCACCGAACGATCCATCGAACCCAAATGCACCGGCATATGCGGCGCATTGGCGATAAGCTGGCCTGTCGCGTCAAACACCGCGCAAGAAAAATCGAGCCGTTCCTTGATGTTGACGGAATAAGCCGTCTTTTCCAGCGTCACCCCCATCTGTTCGGCAATCGACATGAACAGATTGTTGAAAATCTCCAGCATCACCGGATCAGCCGTCGTGCCGATCGCATGGCGACGGGCGAGCTTCTGGGCGCGTGTCAAAACCAAATGCTGCTTGGCGGTCAATTTGCCCTGCCAGCCCGGTTCCACCACGGTTGTGTTATGCGCTTCAATGATGAGCGCAGGCCCCTTGACCACCTGCCCCGGCTTCAACTGCGCGCGATCATAGACAGGCGCGGATTTCCAAGCGCCTTGGCAGAAAATCTTCGTTTTGCCCATCGCCTTGGGAACTGCCGTTGTGGTGGCAAGTGACGGTTCCTTGAACTTGGAACCCCCGCCAACACTTTCAACCGAAACAGCTTCAATCACGATATCCTTGCCCGGCGTAATGAAGCCGAATTGCTTTTTATGTGCCGTTTCAAATGCCTTCTGCATGGCAGCAATGCTGCCCAAATCCACCACCAGCGCGGAATCGGTTCCGGCATAGCGAAGGTGCAAACGCGGATAGGTCTTGGCATCCACAGCCTTGATGCCCTGTGCCTTTAGCTCCTTGATGTTGTGCGCCATCAGCCGCTTGGCTGCCGCTGAAGATTTGACAAGCGACTTGGAGGAAAGCTTTTCCTCAATCGCATGCTGGCGATTGGCGCGAATATCGGCAAGGCCCATGCCATAGGCCGAAAGCACGCCCGCCAGCGGATGAATAAGCACGGTTTTCATGCCGAGATTATCTGCAATC
>CAJBCQ010000097.1 GCA_903951595.1 uncultured Hyphomicrobiales bacterium
AAGCGGAAGCTTCCGGGTCGGAGGAAGCGGATGATAGCTATGATGCAAGTGTCAGCGAAGAATCTGGCTCTCTTTACGAGGGCTCCTCTGAGGATGAAAGTTCTGGTGACAGCGAGGAACAAGACGATAGTTCTGATGGCACTGAGGAGCAAGATAACAACGAAGATGTGTCATGGGAGAGGATGGGGGAATATGTGGTTCCGGAATGGGTGCAGCCGATCACCCAAAACACAATTATCGGGCATGAAAATTCGATTCTTGAAGGTGGTGAGCAAAACGATTGTCTGCTAACTGGCGGTGATGAGTCCAAAGCTTTCGGCGGTGCCGGAGATGATGTGATTTTCAGCGGCGGTGGTGGAAACATTATTTTTGGCGGCGATGGAAGCGATGAACTTGGCACCGGCGGTGGTCGCGATACTGCCTATGGTGGGGAGGGCAATGACTACCTTTCTGGTGGCGATGACACCCTCTACGGCGGCAATGGGAATGATATTCTCTGGGGCAATGGCGATGCGTTGCTCTATGGCGGCGATGGCGATGATCTTTATGTTTGGTCCTTCGGCAGCGGAAACAATCTAATTGTCGAGACAGAGGACTCAACCGGCGGTCAGGATGTGCTGCGCCTCGTGGATGTGCGCGAGAATGAAGTCACTTTCAAAAGCCTCGCGAATGGCGATCTGCAGATCATCATTAATTCCCCAGGCCAAGAGAAATATGGCGACGAACGCACCATCACCATCCAGGGCGGTACTGGCATTGAGCTGATCCGCTTCAAGGATGCGGAATGGGAATTGCTGTCAATCTAACACCCGCGCAAAAGCATCCGGCGGGTCCGGTTTGGGAGAAAAATGGGGGAGAGCGGAGCGCCTTTGGCGGTCAGTCTCGGGAATTTGCGTCTTTCAGGCACTCCGCTGGAAACAGGCGCTGTCTTGTCCTGTCTTTCCCCATCCACAGCAGGCATGTCGCGAACCGCCTCCCCCTTGGATGGGAATGAAAAAACTCCTATACCGGAACAGGAATAAAGTCAAGCCCTTACTAACGGCTGGGAGGGTTTTCAGCGCTGCGCCAGATGGTTTCGCAATAGGCGATTTTGAAGCTTTCCACGCAAGCGATCATGAAAGCCCGCTTCTGCACAGAAACCCGAAACAGCACGTGCTTTTCGCGCCGGAACTCGACATAGGTGATCAGCGCGGGCAGCGAAAGTGCCAGCGACATCAGCAGCACAGCACTGGCAAATGCCGTGCTGTCTGTGGCACTTGCGCCTTTCATCTTTGCCGCCCGCGTTTTCATGGCCCCCGGCCTCTGTCCAACTTCCGGGCCTTGCTATCGGCCACCCTTGCCGAAAAACAATCCGCGCCTTCTGCCTAGGTAGACCGGATGACAAAGCCGCAGGCTTGCCCTAAAAGCCGCACCATGAACCGCGCCTTTTCAATCGCCCCCATGATGGACTGGACAGACCGGCATTGCCGCGCCTTCCACCGCACCCTCTCGCGTGAGGCGTTGCTTTATACCGAGATGGTCACTTCCGCCGCCATCAAGCACGGGCGGCGCGCGGAGTTGCTGGATTTTTCCGCCTGCGAACAGCCCGTCGCCTTGCAGCTTGGCGGATCAGACCCGGCGGAACTCGCCCTTGCCGCCAAGATCGGCGAGGAATGGGGTTACCGCGAAATCAATCTCAATGTCGGCTGCCCGTCAGACCGCGTGCAATCGGGCCAATTTGGCGCCTGCCTCATGGCGACACCGCAATTGGTGGCTGATTGCGTGAATGCGATGGGTGCTGCGGTGAACATTCCCGTCACCGTCAAATGCCGCATCGGCATTGATGCGCAATCCGAGGATGAGCCGCTCGACCATTTCATCCAAACGGTAAAGCGGGCAGGCTGCACCACTTTCATCATCCACGCCCGCAAGGCTTGGCTTTCCGGCCTCAGCCCCAAAGAGAACCGCGAAATTCCGCCGCTGAACTATCCCCGCGTCCATCGCCTGAAGCGTGAGAACCCAGAGCTGGAGATCATCCTGAACGGTGGCCTTGAAACGCTGCAACAGGCTGAACTGCACATGCCCCATGTGGATGGCGTGATGCTGGGCCGTGCGGCCTATCACACGCCCTTCCTGCTGGCGGAAGTGGACGCGAAATTCTATGGCAAGCCGCAAAGTGTGACCACCCGCATGCAGGCGCTGGAAGCCTTCATTCCCTATGTAGAAACCGAACTGGCGCGCGGCACGCAGCTGGCGCGCATCACGCGGCACATGCTGGGCCTGTGGCACGGCGAATATGGCGGCCGCACCTTCCGCCGCATATTGTCGGAAGAAGCCCACAAGCCCGGAGCAGGGCTGGATGTACTGTTGCGCGCTGCCCAAGCCACCTTGCGCCAAGCGGCTGCCTGATCTAATCCGGGCGCAAGATTTGCATTTATGGATGAGCACGATCATGGATTTCCGCCTCAATCGGCGCACCGCTCTGGCCCTCGGCCTTGCCGCCTTTTTCGCGCCCAACGGCCCAGCACAGGCGCAAGGCTTGAAGCTCGGCCCTGCCAAGGCTTTCAGCTTTGCGGCATTGGTCGATGAGGCCCGTGCGGAGGCCAAGAAGCCCTTCACCGCGCCTGCGGTGAAAAACGCGGCCATTCTGGAGAAGATCGATTATGATGCCTTTCAGGACATCCGCTTCCGGCGTGATCGCACCCTGTGGGCAGATCAGGAATATCCCGTTCAGCTTTTCCACCCCGGTCGCTATTTCAAAGCGCCCGTGCGGATTCATGTGATCGAAAAGGGCGCCGCCCGCGAGATTGCCTATGACGCGGCCCTGTTCGATTTCGGCCCCAAGGCGCAAATGGCCAAGGGGCTTAGCCCCGATCAGGGCTTTGCCGGCCTTCGCATTATGGACACCCAAGGCCCAACCGATTGGCTCGCCTTTTTGGGAGCGAGCTATTTCCGCTCAGCGGGTGAACTCAATCAATATGGCCTTTCCGCCCGTGGCCTTGCCATCGACACGGCCCTTGCCACACCGGAAGAATTTCCGCGCTTCACGCATTTCTATTTGGATGAACAGCCGAGCGGTTTGATCATCCACGCGCGGCTCGACAGCCCCTCCATAACCGGTGCCTATCGCATCACGGCGGTGAAAAATGGCCGCATCCATACCGATGTGGAGGCGCGGCTTTTCGCGCGCAAGGATGTGGCGCGTTTGGGCGCGGCCCCGCTTACCAGCATGTTCTGGTATTCCGAAACCTTAAAGCGCGATGCGATGGATTGGCGGCCTGAGATTCATGACTCGGATGGGCTTGCCATTTGGACCGGTGCCGGTGAACGCCTCTGGCGTCCGCTCAACAACCCGGCCCAAGTGATGACCAATTCCTTCGTCGATAAGGATGTTAAAGGCTTCGGCCTGATGCAGCGCGACCGCGCTTTCGAGAATTATCAGGATGACGGCGTGTTCTACGAAAAACGCCCCAGCGTTTGGGTGGAGCCGAAAGGCGCATGGGCCGAAGGTGCCGTACAGCTTGTCGAGATCCCCACGCAAGATGAGATCATGGACAATATCGTCGCCTATTGGGTGCCCGCAAAGCCGGTGAAGGCTGGTGATGAATTGGCATTCGATTACCGCCTGCACTGGGCGAAGGATGATCCCTTCCCAGCCTCTGTCGGCCATGTCGTCGCCACAAGGCGCGGGCGCGGCGGCGTGCCGGGCCAGCCGCAAAGCTATGAGGCGGGCTTGGTGAAATACGCCATCGATTTTGCAGGCGGTGGCTTGGAAACCTATACGGATGCCGACAAGCTACAACCCATCGTCACCGCCTCCCGCGGCGAAATCGTCAACCCATACGCCCTGAGCGTAAAGGGCACCAACCGCTGGCGCCTGGTGTTCGATCTGCGCGCGGCAGGGGCCGAGCCGGTTGATTTACGCGCGTTTCTGCAAAAGCCCACGGGTGAGGCACTGACCGAAACCTGGATCGCACAGCATTTTGGTTGAAAGGCCTTATTGCGAAGCGGACTAAGCTCTCAATCTTCCACCAAAAGCAAATTCAGTTGTGCTTGCAAGCGGGCTATATCCGCGCTCAACAGCGAGCTTGGCACAATAATCCAAGCCTTACGCCCGCCTGAAAGTCGCACCGGAATCTTATCCATTTCATTTTGGCCATCACCAGATAGAGATGGATTCTGTGCACCAACTGGCACGGACGCAGAGTTTATTTGAGGCTTAATCGAAGGATTTTCTCCGACAGCAGTAGAATTAAAATTTTCTTGCCCGTCGTAATATCCAGCGAATTCAACTGAGCGAAAGAAAGCAGAAATCGCAGGCTCCGCCGCCTGAGGTGCAAAGCCGCGCTGGATGAGATCATATCGCAGTGTGGCACTCGAAGGCAGGCCGGAAGGATAGGCTTCGAGGAGTTCCGCATATAGACTTGGCGTCTTTAGGAAGACGAGCCTTAATTGCCGCCGTTGTTCCTCTTGTGGTGCAAACTGATAAGCCTCAACCTCTTTGCAGATGGCAAGAAATCCGTCGCGCGGCCTTTCCAAAAGCCCGAAATAGCGTAAAGAGGCAAGTGCGGCCAGCGCGCTACCGTTGTTTGCCCCTTTGTAACCCATCGCTTGCGCCGCTACTTCCGTAGAAATGGCGTATAAACGCTCTCGCTCATATATCATGAGGGCCTTAGAAATGGCCTCATCTAAGCTAAGCGACGGAGCGCGAGGGCTTTTTTTACGAGACAATTCCATCTTTGCACCGGAGCTTCTGGATTTTTCCAAGACGTATTATGCTTTACATACGGCGTATAATCAAGAAAAACTCTCATATGAGCGATGTAAAATTAAGTTATTCGCTATTCGCGAATTTAGAATTGCGCGCGTATCGCAGGTTCGATATGGTATAATCTTAAAGCAGGCAAGGTGGAATTAGGCCAAAAATGCGCCAGACAGCACTAAAACCACAAGATGTTGTGGTGGCATTGAAGTTAGCGGTACATCCGCAAGAGCCGTATACATATGCCCAGCTCGCAACGGAGCTGGGTATGTCTGCTTCAGAAGCACACTCTGCCGCAATGAGATTGATAATCGCGGGTTTGTTCGCGCGTGAGCAAGGCAGATTGCTCGTAATCTCGCGCAATATCCGCGATTTTCTTGTTTACGGCGTAAGATACGCCTTTCCGGCCATCACAGGCCAGGCGACGCGGGGAATGGTAACGGGCAAGGGGCTAGATTGGATTGCGGATAACTTCATTCAGGGGTTTGAGCCATATGTCTGGCCGGACTCCCTCGGTCGAACAATAGGACCAAGCCTATTGCCTTTACACCCGAATGTTCCACTCGCTGCCAGCCGTGACAAACTGCTTTATGATGCGCTGGCGCTTGTGGACATGATGCGGATTGGTGATGCGCGTGAGCGTGAATTTGCAAGCCGGGAATTGGGGTTACGCTTTTGAGTCTATTGCTTGATCCCAACCTGCACAATCTTGAAGCCATGGCTGAAGCATTAGGCCCGCTCTTGCCAGAAGTCGTGTTGGTTGGTGGATGTGCAATGGGTCTGCTGGTTACCGACGCCGCGTCGGTTCGGATCCGCGCAACTATTGATGTGGATATGATCATCGAAGTTGCAACGCTTGTTGAGTATTACCACTTTGCAGAAAGACTCAAAGCGCAAGGCTTTACCGAAAGTGGCACCGACATCATCTGCGGCTGGACAAAGCCACCCGGACTCCTGTTGGACGTTATGCCCCTTGATGAAAACATATTGGGCTTCACCAACCCTTGGTATGGTCTTGCCATCAAGACGGCAGAAACAACCACGCTGTCAAACGGATTAGAACTCCGTCATGTCTCTGCTCCACTCTTTCTTGCCACCAAGTTAGAGTCATTTGAAGCGCGTGGGCGTTCCGACTATTCCCATCATGACATGGAAGATATTGTAACCTTGATGGATGGCAGGCCAGAGCTCTCGGTTGAAGTTGAAACAGCGCCAGAGAGTGTGCGTGATTTCCTTCGCGACAGCTTTGACTATCTGCTTTCGCAGCCTGCATTTGAACAGTCTTTGCCGGGCCATGTATTGCCAAGCATGCAAGCGCGTATACCCTTGATTTACGAGAGGCTAAGGGCAATCGCCGGACTGTAACGATGCCAACAACCCCGCCTCAAATCTTCTGATTATACGCACCCACTTCCGGGTAAGTCTGCAAATGTGCATCAATGCCCGCAAACACCGCGCGCATTTGCGCTTCGGAAATGGGGCTTTCGCACACCACCACCAGCTCGGGCTTGTTGGATGAAGCGCGGATCAAGCCCCAGCTTCCATCTTCCAACATCACACGCACACCATTCACCGTCACAAGCTTCACAATCTTCTGCCCTGCAAGGCTTCCGCCTTGCGCAAACAGCTTTTCAAAATAAGCAATGGCGCGATCCACCACGCCATATTTCTTTTCATCCGCACAATGCGGCGCCATGGTGGGCGTGCCCCAAGTCTTGGGCAAATCGCGGTAGAGATCAGCAAGCGTTTTTCCCGGCTGATGATCCATAACCTGCAACACGGCAATGGCCGAAACCAAGCCATCATCATAGCCGCGCCCATAGGGTGCCCGCAGGAAGAAATGGCCGGATTTTTCAAACCCAGCAATCGCCCCAATCTCATTGGTGCGCCGCTTCATATAGGAATGTCCGGTCTTCCAATAATCAACCTTGGCACCTTGCTCGATCAGCACAGGGTCGGTGACGAACAGCCCGGTTGATTTCACATCCACCACAAACTGCGCGCCCGGATGTGCTGCCGACATATCCCGCGCCAGCATCACGCCTACCTTGTCGGCGAAAATCTCATGACCTTCATTATCCACCACCCCGCAGCGGTCGCCATCGCCGTCAAAGCCCAAAGCCACATCGGCCTTGTGCTCCTTCACGGCATGCGCCATCGCATGCAGCATTTCCATGTCTTCCGGGTTGGGGTTATAGCGTGGGAAGGAATGGTCGAGTTCACAATCCAGCTTCACCACCTCGCAGCCCAAAGCCTCCAGCACCTGCGGCGCGAAGGCCCCCGCCGTGCCATTGCCACAAGCCGCGATAACCTTCAGCTTGCGCTTCAGCTTCACCTTGGAGGTAAGATCGCGGATATAACGCTCGGCCATGTCATCGACATTCACCAGCGCCCCGCCAGCGCGTTCCTTCCATTTGCCGCCCAGCACAATTTCTTTCAGCGCCGTCATTTCTTCCGGCCCGAAAGTGAGCGGCCGATCCATGCCCATTTTCACACCCGTCCAGCCATTGTCATTATGGCTGGCCGTCACCATCGCAACCGCCGGCACATCCAATTCAAACTGCGCGAAATAGGCCATGGGCGAAAGCGCCAAGCCAATGTCATAAACCGTGCAGCCAGAAGCCATGAGGCCCGTGATGAGCGCCATTTTGATGGAATTGGAATAGCCCCGGAAATCATGCCCCGTCACAATATGCGGCTTCACGCCACGCTCTTGAATCAAGGTGCCAAGGCCCAAGCCCAAAGCCTGAATGCCATAGAGATTGATCTCTTTTTCAAACAGCCACCGGGCGTCATATTCACGAAAGCCCGTGGCTTTCACCAAGGGCATGCGTTCGTAATCAGCAGTATTGGGCACAAGGTCAGAGCGGGGAATGGCGAGCATGATCTTCCTACGGCAAGGTTTAAGCTTGGCCTATTGAAGCCGGAAAGTGGCTAAATTCAGTTAATGAAGGCACAGTTTATGGCGCGTCTGGCAATCCAAGCCGCCCACGCCTGCCACCCCGGCGGGTTTTGCGGCTCGTCAGCGTGGCCACCCGTTCGGGCAAAGCCACCATGATTTCGCGACGCGCCTGCGGGCTCATGCCCAGCCATCCGCCGATTTCCCCGCGCGTGCGCCCGCAGCCGATGCAGAAACCGGTTTCCGGCTCCATCACACATACTTTGATGCAAGGGCTCTCAATCTGGGGCAAAGGGCGCATGTCCATAGTGGCGAATGTGCCCGAAGGCGGGTGAAAAACCCGGCAAAAAACGTCCGTTCGCCATCAGTTTGCGGCAAGCAGCATAACAAGCCCCGCCAAGGCCGCCATTTCGCTCAAAACTGACAGGGCACCGCAAACATCCCCCGTCTGCCCGCCAATATGGTGAAGCGCCAATCGCGAGACGCCATAAGCCGCCGCAGCTGCCAAAATGAGCGCCAAAAGCCCCGCAAACAGCCCCGCCCCAGCCCAGAAAAGCACCAGCGCCAAGCCGCCGCCCAAAACCAGTGCCTGTGTCACCACCCTCTTTTCCGGCACCCCGGCGCTGGCCGAAAGCCCATCTGGCCGTGCTGCCGGCAAATGCGCCATCAGCGGCACCATCAGCGCGCGTGAAGCCGCCCCCGCACCCATCATCAGCAAAATCAGGCAAATTCCGCCGCCACGTTCCACAATGGTCGCCAGAAGCCCCGCGCGGATCAAAAGCGAAAGCCCCAGCGCCAGCACGCCATAAGAGCCAATGCGGCTATCGCGCATGATGGCCAATTTGCGTGGGATCGTATGCCCACCCCAGAAGCCGTCGGCCATATCGGCCAGCCCATCCTCATGCAGCGCCCCCGTGGCGATAATGCCCGCCGCGAGTGCAATGGCCCCCGCCACAAAGCTGCCCAGCCCCAAATGGAACGCCACAGAGCCGCAAACCCCGGCAATCAACCCCACCAAGGCCCCCGCCAGCGCAAAAGCGCGCGCGGCCTGCGAAAGTGGCGGCAAGCGCGCCCCGTCGGCGATTTTCAGCGGAATGCGGGTCAAAAAGAAAATGGCCTGCGCCGCTTCCATCCGCAAAGCCGCCGCTCGTGGCGGTGTTTCATCTTCCCATGCGTTGATCATGCTTTGACTCGAATCCCGTTGGCCTCTATCGACCACTCTCCCACTTTTTTGACCCTTAGGCAGCACCCAATGACCAAGCCCACATCAGGCCTTCCCTTCGATGACATCCGCAACCTGCTCGAAGGCCTGCCAGGGCCAGACTTGGCCGCTGCCGAAAAGGCCCGCGCGCGCGAAGGCCAGTTGACCAAGCCACCCGGTGCCTTGGGCCGCTTGGAAACTATCGCCGAATGGCTGGCCGCCTGGCAGGGCAGGCACCCGGCCCTGATCCAGCGCCCGCTGGCGGCTGTGTTTGCCGGCAATCACGGCGTGGTGGCGCAAGGCGTTACGGCCTTCCCGCAGGAAGTGACCAAGCAGATGGTGGCGAATTTTTCCGCTGGCGGTGCCGCGGTGAACCAGCTTTGCAAAACATTTGATACAGGGCTGAAGGTTTTCGAACTCGCTTTGGAATTGCCAACAGGCGACATCACACAAGGCCCAGCACTGGAAGAAGCCGAATGCGCGGCCACCATTGCTTACGGCATGGAAGCGGTTGCGGGAGGTGCCGACCTTTTGTGCATTGGTGAAATGGGCATCGGCAACACCACCATCGCCGCCGCCCTCTGCCACGGGCTTTATGGCGGCACGGCAGCAGATTGGGTGGGGCCGGGAACGGGCGTGCAAGGTGAAGCACTGGCGCGCAAGATAGACGCGGTGGCCCGCGCGGTGGAATTGCATAAGCCGCATCTGGGCGATCCGCTGGAAGTCATGCGCCGCTTGGGCGGGCGTGAATTGGCCGCGATGGCGGGTGCGATTTTGGCCGCGCGCTACCAGAAAATCCCTGTGCTGCTCGATGGCTATGTCGCCTGTGCGGCAGCCGCCGTTCTGCACCGCGCCAATCCGGCGGCCCTCGACCATTGCATGGCCGCGCATAAATCCGCCGAGCCAGCCCATGGCCGCTTGCTGGAGAAACTCGGCCTCGTGCCATTGCTGGATTTGGGCATGCGGCTGGGCGAAGCATCCGGTGCCGCCCTCGCCGTTGGCATCGTGAAGGCCGCGGCAGATTTACATGCCGGCATGGCGACCTTTGCCGAAGCGGGTGTGAGCGGTAAGGGCTGAGTTTCAGCGCGTCAGTTCAATCGCCGGGCAGCGGTTCATGATGACGCTGAGGCCTTGGGCGCGCGCACGCGCGGCGGCTTGTTCATTCACCACGCCAAGCTGCATCCAGATAACGCGCGGGGGCAGGGCCAAAGCCAAAGCCTCATCCACCACATCACCTGCGGCTTGCGAATTGCGGAAGATTTCCACCATGTCGATGGACTTAGGGATTTGCGCCAGCGTTTCATAAACCGTCTGGCCGTGAATGCTTTTGCCACCCAAGCCTGGATTGACCGGAATGACCTCAAAGCCACGCGCCAACATGAATGCCATCACCTCATTCGAAGGCCGATCCGGATTGGGCGAAGCGCCCACGAGTGCGATGACTTTGGTTTCCAAAAGTGCCTTTGCGATTTCAGGTTCCATCATTCCTCGCTGCTAAAACTTTTGAGCTTTTGCGCGTAAGCTGGATCGGCCATCATATCCGTCACCACCTTGCGATTATTGTCGGACGGAATGGCGGCTTCGAGGCTTGCCACGATGCGGGCTTTCTCAGCCGCCTCCAGCGTGGCATCTGCCTTCACTTCTGCAATCTGCGCCAGCACATCCTGTTCCTGATTGTCCGTGAGCGCGCCCAGCGTGAATTCCACCGAGTTGATGATGGGCAACCACGCTTCCACCCCGGCAAAGCCTTGCGCGCGAATGGCCGCCTCCAGCTCCTTGCCTTCGGGTGCCTGCAGAACGAAATTCTCCAAGCTGTCATAGTCCTCAAAAGCGGCATCCGCGAATTTGGCTTCGATGATGAGATAAGCATCAAACGCGCGCCGCGCGGTTTCAGGCGTCAATTCCGCCATGGCGAATTCAGGCTCCGCTTCCTGCGCCCAACAAGGTGCCACCGCCCCGGCAAGGCAAAACAGCACGAACGCAATGCGTAACAACATCGGCAGCCCAACTTTCCTAAAACAGGCGTGAAGCCTAATCGAAACAAGGGCTTAAGCCAAGGGGCCGGGGCAGGGGATTTGACGGTACTATAATACCTATTTACTAAGCCACTGTTTTCATTGCATATTTCATGAGGCATGACGGTTGACGCGCACCGCCGCATCCGCTACACCGCGCGCATTGATAAATTCCAACCGGGAACTGCTTCATCATGACAACCTATTCCGCAAAGGCCGCTGAGGCCGCTGCTGGCAAAAAGTGGGTGCTGATCGACGCTGATGGTCTGGTCGTGGGGCGTCTGGCGACGATTATCGCCAACCGTCTGCGCGGCAAGCATCGGCCGACCTTCACCCCGCACATGGACACCGGCGACAACATTGTCGTCATCAATGCCCAGAAGGTGGTGTTCACCGGCAACAAGCGCCAGGACAAGACCTATTATTGGCACACCGGCCACCCCGGCGGCATCAAGGAGCGTAAAGCCCACCAGGTGCTCGACGGTCGTTTCCCCGAGCGTGTTTTGGAAGACGCGGTGCGCCGCATGCTTCCCGGCGGCCCGCTGAAGCGCGCCATCCTGAAGAATTTGCGCGTTTATCCCGGTGCTGAGCATCCGCACGAGGCGCAAGCGCCCGTGAAGCTCGATGTGGCCGCGATGAACGTCAAGAACAAGCTGAGGGGCTGATCACATGGCTGATACATCATCACTCGCCGGTTTGGGCGCTGCCATGGGCAAGGTTGCCCCTGCTGCCATCGAACCCGCCAAGCCCAAGCTCGACGCACAGGGCCGCGCCTATGCCACCGGCCGCCGCAAGAACGCGGTGGCGCGCGTGTGGATCAAGCGCGGCACGGGCAAGATCATCGTGAATGATCGCGCCTTCGAAGTGTTCTTCGCACGCCCCACACTTCGCATGGTCATCCAGCAGCCGCTGGAAGCCGCAGGCCGCAAGGGCCAGTTCGATATCGTGTGCACCGTCTCCGGCGGCGGCCTCTCCGGCCAAGCCGGCGCACTGCGCCACGGTATTTCCCGCGCACTGACCTACTTCGAACCCGACCTGCGCGGCGTGCTGAAGAAGGGCGGCTTCATGACCCGCGACAGCCGTGCGGTTGAGCGTAAGAAATA
>CAJBCQ010000098.1 GCA_903951595.1 uncultured Hyphomicrobiales bacterium
TGCGCCGCCGTTCCAGGCAAGGGTGCCAAGCCCTTGTCGGCATGAGCACTTGTCAAGAACACCGTGATGGCGAGGGACTCAAACAGCGTCGTGCCATCAGCCAAACCCAATGCGGGTATATAGCCCAAGGGGCTGATACGCCTGTATTCCGGTGCCCGTACTTGCTCCGGCGTCATCCACACATTCTCGAAAGGCACCCCCATCGCATCCAGCAGCAAATGCGGGCCCAAGGATCCCCAGCCCTTCACGTTATAAAGCTTGTACATGCCACATCTCCCCAAAGCCTGAAGCCGTGCTAAACTCAAGCCCATGGGCGCGCAAGACGCAATGGATGGCTTCTGCCGAGACTGTGGCACCGATGTGCCGCAGGCCGCCCACCGCTGCCCCGCCTGCCGCAGCCCACGCCTTGCCCGCCACCCGGAACTGGCCGCGCTTTCCATCGCGCATCTGGATTGCGACGCCTTCTATGCCGCCGTCGAAAAGCGCGACAATCCGGAACTGAAAGACAAGCCTGTCATCATCGGCGGTGGCACCCGTGGCGTTGTTTCCACCGCCTGTTATATCGCGCGCATCCATGGCGTAAAATCCGCCATGCCGATGTTCAAGGCATTGGCCCTGTGCCCACAAGCGGTGGTCATCCGCCCAGATATGGCCAAATATGCAAAAGCCGGTGAACAGGTGCGCGAGAAAATGCGCGAACTCACCCCGCTCGTCGAGCCGCTTTCCATCGACGAAGCCTTCATGGATTTGACCGGCACCCAACGCCTGCACGGCCTAACACCTGCCCGCTCACTCGCCGCCCTTGCCCGGCGCGTGGAGGCCGAAATCGGCATCACCGTTTCCATTGGTTTGAGCCACAACAAATTCCTCGCCAAACTCGCCTCCGACCTCGACAAGCCGCGCGGCTTTTCCGTGATCGGACAAGCTGAAACCTTGCCCTTCCTTGCCACCCGCAATGTTGGCAGCATCTGGGGCGTGGGCAAGGCCATGCAGGAAACGCTGGCTCAACAGGGCATCACCAAAATCGCTCAGCTTCAAAAGATGGAAAAGAACGATCTCATGCGCCAATTCGGCTCGATGGGTGTGCGCCTCTATCACCTCTCGCGCGGGCAGGATTTGCGGAATGTCGAACCCGAACGCGATGCCAAAAGCATTGGTGGCGAAACCACTTTCACCACCGACATCCGCGATCCAGCCGAGCTGGAGAAAATCCTCTGGCTCATGGCCGAAAAAGTCTCGCGCCATGCCAAGGCGGATGGGCTTGCCGGTTCCACCGTCACGCTGAAACTGAAAACGGCAGATTTCAAAAGCCGCACCCGTGCCGCCTCTTTAAGTGCGCCCACGCAGCTTGCTTGGCGCCTGTTCCAAGCCGCCAGCCCGCTATTAAAACGCGAAGCCGATGGCACCGCCTTCCGCCTGATCGGTGTTTCACTTTCGCACCTGTCGCAAGCCCACCCGGAAGATGAAGCCCAAAGCCTCGACCCCGACTATACCCGCCGCGCCAAGGCCGAAACCGCCATGGACACACTCCGCGCCAAATTTGGCCGGGCAGCCGTGGAACAAGGCCGCGTATTTACAGGAAAGCGCGCAGAAGACGACGAGGATTAGTCGCAGCTTGGCGATTTATGCAGCTCAAATTGGGAAAGTTTACCTTCCAGCTGCAAGTTGCCATAATCCAAGATGAGATCGCTCGACACACCATTTTCAAACAGCCGCATGGAAATCTGATGCGAGGGAACTTCCTCGCCTTCCGTTTCGGCAAGCGTGTCAAAATAGCTGGTACTGACGCGCCATGAGCGCAAATCGGCCAAGGCTGCGGCATCCTTTTGCGGCACCGCAACGCCCTTCAATTCCGGCCCGATGAAGGTGACGGCGGTATAATATTTGTCCTCCTCCGCCCCATCATAAATCACGCTACGGTCGATCTTCCCCGCGCGCATGGCCGCCTCGATGATGCGACGCTGATGCGCCATGGGGAATACCACATCGGCTGGCAATTGCGCCTTCCGGTCCGCCGACTCCACGGCAACAGCCACACCCTTATCCGTGTGATTGGCAGTCAACTTGGTTTCGGCATTCAGCGCATTGTTCAAGAATTCACGCTGACTATAGCGCATCTGCCGCCCGTCATTGGATTCCCAGCTGTTGGATTGCAGGTCAATCACGCGCGGATCAGCGCCTTCGGTGTCCAGAAACCGACTGACCATGCGGAAACCGACCGACCAGCCCTCACAATCCGAACCCATCAACTCCACCACCAACCGCCCCGTCACATCCGCTATGCCGCTTGCCGGATCGGCATGTTTTAGGTGGATGTCATAGACCGCCAGATGCGAAGCAAACGCCGCCCCCGCTGCCGCCGGAGCCGTTCCGGCCAGACCCAACAACACGAAATAAACGAACCGTCGCGCCCATGCTGCCATGAATATTGCAAAGCCCCGCAAGATGATGCTTCTGGTGAGTATATCTCAGCTTTTTGGATTTGCCCGGAGAATTCAGCATGACCGAACGCGGTTCCCCCCTCAAATACCGCCTTCTGGTGACAAGGCACCTGCCCGCCCCCGTGGAGGCCCGCCTTAGCACCCATTTTGACGCCAAGCTCAATGCCGACGACACGCCCTTTAGTCCCGAAAATCTGATTGCCGAAGCATCCGGCTTTGACGGCCTGCTCGTCACCCCCGCCGACAAGATCACCGCCGCCTTGATCAACGCCCTGCCTGCCTCCATCCGCATCATCGCCACCTTCTCGGTGGGCTTTGACCATATCGACCTGGCCGCTGCCAAAGCCCGCGGCATCATCGTTACCAACACCCCCGATGTGCTCACCGATGCCACCGCCGACATCGCCCTGCTGCTGATGCTGGGGGCCGCCCGTGGCGCTTCCTGGGGTGAACGGATGGTGCGGGAAGCCCAATGGAGTTCATGGTCACCCACCAAGCCCTTGGGGCTGGACGTATCAGGCAAGCGCCTAGGCATTCTGGGCATGGGCCGCATCGGGCAGGCCACCGCCAAACGGGCGCGCGCCTTCGGCATGCAGATCCACTATTTCAGCCGCAAGCCCGTCGCATCCGAAGATGCGCTGGGGGCCATCTATCACGAAACCCCGCTGGCCTTGGCCCCGCATAGCGATTTCCTGTCCATCCACTGCGCCTCCACCCCCGAAACGCGCGGGCTGGTGAATGCCGAACTGCTCGCCCGCCTGCCCAAGCCCGCCGTGCTGGTGAACACCGCGCGCGGAGATATTGTGGATGACGATGCCCTCATCACCGCCCTCACCGCAGGCACCCTTGCCGCCGCCGGGTTGGATGTCTATCGCAACGAACCCAATATCGACCCCCGCTACCGCACCCTGACCAACGCCTTCCTCCTGCCCCATCTGGGCAGCGCCACGCGCGACACCCGCATTGCGATGGGCATGCGGGCAGCGGATAATCTGGAAGCATTTTTTGGGGGAAAAGAGCCGGGCGATCGGCTGTGATGATTGCCATGGCCGCGAAGGCGGGAATGGCGGGGTTGGGATCGAAAATGCCGTTTCCACCCCCTTGCGCTTCCCGCCACCCCCTATGCTGCGCTAGAGTTTCAAAAAACTGGAGAATCCAACATGAACGCCATCGACAAGCGCCTCGCCGAACTCGGCATTGAACTGCCCGTGCCCGCCAAGCCGGTTGCCAATTATGTGGGCTATGTACAGTCCGGCAACCTTGTGTTCACGGCTGGCCAGATCACCATGAAGGCCGGCAAGGTTGAGTATCAGGGCAAGGTCGGCAAGGATTTCACGGTCGAAGAAGGTGCCGCCGCCGCCCGCCTGTGCGCCATCAACATCATTGCTCAGGTGAAGGATGCCTGCGGTGGTGATCTTTCCCGCGTGAAGCGCGTGGTGAAGCTCGTGGGCTTTGTGAACTGCCCCGTCGAATTCGCCGATCATCCCAAGGTCATCAATGGCGCATCCGACCTGATGGTGGAAGTGTTCGGCGAAGCTGGAAAGCATGCCCGTTCCGCCGTGGGTGCCGGTTCCCTGCCGCTCAATGTGGCCGTGGAAGTTGAAGCCATCGTCGAGATCGCCTGATCCATGCGGCCGGGCCCACATCACGCTGAATTAAGCTGGATCACGGCCCGGCCCATCGCCCATCGCGGCCTGCACAACAAGGCCAATGGTATTCTGGAAAACACGCAACCCGCCTTTGCCGCAGCCATCGCGCATAACTACCCCATCGAATGCGACCTTCAGCTTTCGGCGGATGGTGAAGCGATGGTTTTCCATGATGAACAGCTCGCCCGTCTCACCCAAGCCGAAGGGGCTGTCATCCACCGCACTGCGGCTGAACTTCAAAAGCTCACCTACCGCATCGGCAATGCGCGCATGCAAACGCTGGCCGAACTGCTGGAGCAGGTGAAGGGCCAAGTTCCCCTCATCATCGAACTCAAAAGCCACTGGAACCGGGACAACCGCCTGGCCGCCCGCGCGGTGGAAGTGCTGCAAGGCTATAAGGGCCAATTCGCCCTCATGTCCTTCGACCCCGATCTGGTGGAAGCCGTGCGCGAGCTGGACCCCACCATCATCCGCGGCATCACCGCCGACCGCATGGTAGACGCCGAATGGAAA
>CAJBCQ010000099.1 GCA_903951595.1 uncultured Hyphomicrobiales bacterium
CGCCTTTAGCCAGCGCCACCAATTTCGTCGCCATCGACTGCGGGAAAGATGGTGCTTATGCGAAAAGCGTGTTGGAGAAGCTCATCGCAGCAGATGTGTTCGTGCGGATGCCGGGGATCGCGCCGCTGAATAGGTGTATAAGGGTGAGTGCGGGGACGGAGGCAGAACTAAACACCCTCACCACCGCACTTCCGGCCGCGCGCTAACCTCCCCCAATATCGTCATCCTCGGGCTTGACCCGAGGATCCTTTCCCATTTCGCTTTCCTGCCATCACCCGCAGCGCGTTGATGCGTTCAAATGAAAAGGACCCTCGGGTCAAGCCCGAGGGCGACGGTTGAGAGAGCGGCGAATAAAAAAGCCCGGCATCTCTGCCGGGCTTTTCCTACTCCAAACCGCCGAAGCCTCAGCAGCTGTAGTACATATCAAACTCCACCGGATGCGGTGTGTGCTCATAACGGATCACTTCTTCCATCTTCAGCTCGATGAAGCTGTCGATCTGGTCATCCGTAAACACGCCACCCTTCTTCAAGAAGTCGCGGTCCTTATCCAGGCACTCCAAAGCTTCACGAAGCGAACCACACACCGTGGGGATCTGCTTCAGTTCAGCGGGCGGCAAATCATAGAGGTTCTTGTCCATGGCTTCACCGGGATGGATCTTGTTCAGAATGCCATCAAGGCCGGCCATGACAAGCGCCGAGAACGCCAGATAGGGGTTCGCGGTCGGATCAGGGAAGCGCACTTCCACGCGCTTGCTCTTGGGGCCAGAGCCAAAGGGAATGCGGCAAGAGGCCGAACGGTTGCGCGCCGAATAGGCCAACAACACCGGGGCTTCATAACCGGGCACCAAACGCTTGTAGCTGTTCGTCGAAGGGTTGGTGAACGCATTGCAGGCCTTGGCATGCTTGATCACGCCGCCGATGAAGAACAGGCAGGTTTCAGACAAATCAGCATACTGGTTGCCCGCGAAAGTCGGCTTGCCGTCCTTCCAGATCGAAAAATGGCAATGCATGCCAGAGCCGTTGTCGCCCTTGATGGGCTTGGGCATGAAAGTGGCCGTCTTGCCATAAGCATGCGCCACATTGTGGATGACATACTTGTAAATCTGCATCTGGTCAGCGGTGGAAACGAGCGAGTTGAACTTGATGCCAAGCTCATGCTGGGCGGATGCCACTTCATGGTGATGCTTTTCGGTGGTCACACCCATGTCGGCCATCACCGAAAGCATTTCCGAACGCATGTCCTGGGCGGAGTCCATCGGGTTCATGGGGAAATAGCCGCCCTTGGTACGCATGCGGTGGCCGGTGTTGCCATTTTCGTAAGCGCGGTCCGAGTTGATCGGCAGTTCGATATCATCGAGCTGGAAGCCCGTCTTGTAAGGATCGGTGGAGAATTTCACATCGTCGAAAATGAAGAACTCAGCTTCCGGGCCGACATAGATCGTGTCGCCAATCTGCGTCTGCTTCAAATAGGCTTCGGCGCGCTTGGCAATCATGCGCGGGTCGCGGGAATAGCCTTCACCGGTCAGCGGTTCCAGAATGTCGCAGAACAGCACGGCGGTGGTCTGGGCATAGAAGGGGTCGATATGCGCGGTGGCCGGGTCTGGCATCAGCGTCATGTCGGATTCATTGATGGCCTTCCAGCCCGCGATGGAGGAAGCGTCGAACATCACGCCATCGGCGAATGCATCTTCGTCCATCATGTTCACATCCATCGTCACGTGCTGCATCTTGCCGCGCGGATCGGTGAAACGCAGATCGACGAACTTCACGTCCTTTTCCTTGAACATCGCAAGGACAGTCTCGACGCTCTTTGACTTCGGCATATTCTTAACCCCTGTTTGCTTCGAATTGTTTTGGAATGAATTACAGCGCGTCCGGTCCGGATTCTCCGGTGCGGATGCGAATAGCTTGCTCGACGGTTGAGATGAAAATCTTGCCGTCACCGATGCGCCCCGTGCGGGCTGCGTTCTGGATGGCCTCCACGGCCTTGTCCACCAGCTCATCCGCCAACACGATTTCGATTTTCACCTTGGGCAGGAAATCGACCACATATTCGGCCCCGCGATAGAGTTCCGTATGGCCCTTCTGCCGCCCAAAGCCCTTGGCTTCCGTCACGGTGATGCCCTGCAGGCCGACTTCCTGCAAAGCTTCCTTCACCTCATCCAGTTTGAATGGCTTGATGATGGCTTCGATTTTCTTCATGGGAACCCTGTCCTGTCATGGCCGCTCGCCCGTCCTGCCGTGAGGCATCTGATGTGCCAAGCGCAGCGGGCCTTCACTATCAAGCCGCTAGCCACCACCGCAACAGTCTGCTGCTTTTTTCATCGCCCATTAAAAAGGCATCTGCCTGAATTTTAATCAGAGACAGAAGCAGGCCAACCGCATTAGGCTTGAATCCATGAGCAAAGCCGATCTCGCACTCCTCACCCCCGCCGAAATGGCGAAAGCCGATCAGCTCACCCTTGCGGGCGGCACTTCAGAATCGGTGTTGGTGGAGCGGGCAGGCCAAGCCGTTACGGATGCGATTCTGCGCCGCTTCGCCGCCCGCCCCACGCTGGTTCTGGCTGGCCCCGGCAATAATGGTGCGGATGCCCGCATTGTTTACCGCCGCCTCAAAGAAGCCGGCTGGCCCGTGCGGCTGGCGCAAGGCACTGGGCTGAAGCCGGATGCCATCGGCGATGCCCGCCTGATCGTTGACGGCATTTTCGGCGCGGGGCTTTCTCGCGATATTTCCGGCCCCATCGCGCAACTCATCAATTCGGTGAACGAAGCTGCCATCCCGGTTGTCGCCATTGATGTGCCCTCAGGGCTGGACGGGGCCACGGGGCAAATCCGGGGCACGGCCTTGCGCGCGCGCCTCACCGTCACCTTCTTCCGCCGCAAACCCGGCCATTGGTTGCTGCCGGGGCGAACGCTGTGCGGGGAAACGGAACTCGCCCAGATCGGCATTGCGCCGGGAGTTCTCACCGCCATCGCCCCCCAATGCCACCAAAACGGCCCGGCCCTGTGGCACCTGCCCGATGCGGGCCTTGCCGCCCATAAATACACCCACGGCCACGCCCTCATCGTCTCCGGTGGCCCCAACAACACCGGTGCCGCCCGTTTGGCCGCCAGCGCCGCGCTGAAGGCCGGGGCAGGGCTGGTTACGATAGCCTCCCCGGCAGCAGCCCTTCCCGTCCACGCCGCGCACCTCACCGCCATCATGCTGCGGCAGGTGGACACCGCCGCCGACCTGGCCGCCACCCTCACCGACCCGCGCTTCAAAAGCCTCCTCATCGGCCCTGCTGCAGGTGTGAATTCCACCACCCGCGCCAAGGTCGAAGCCGCCTTTTCCGGCCCTGCCGCGTTGGTTCTGGATGCTGATGCGCTGAGCGTTTTCACAAGTGATTCCAAGGCTTTGCTCAACCTGATTCAAAACTTTAACAAGGCGGTTGTCCTCACCCCCCATGAAGGCGAGTTCGTCCGTCTTTTCAGTAACTTGCGCTTCAAATCGGAATCAAAACTGGAACGCGCCCGAAACGCCGCCGCAGCGTCAGGTGCAATCATTTTGTTAAAAGGCGCTGATACCGTCATCGCCCACCCCGATGGCCGCACCATCATCAACACCAACGCCCCCCCTTGGCTCGCCACCGCAGGCTCCGGCGATGTGCTGGCTGGCATCATCACCGGCCTTCTGGCGCGCGGGCTGGATGGGTTCGAGGCGGCAGCCGCCGGGGCTTGGGCACACGGCCAAGCCGCCCAAACCATCGGGCCGGGGCTTTGTGCGGAAGATATTTCTGCCGCCATCCCCACTTTGATTTAACGCTCTGGCAATGCGGATATGCCTTTGCTATAGAGGCGCGCGATTGTGCAGGCTCGCTGATGAAGCGCAGCGGGCGTGGTGAAATTGGCAGACACGCAGGATTTAGGTTCCTGTGGGGAAACCCGTGGGGGTTCAAGTCCCTCCGCCCGCACCAGCAGCAAGACCTAAGGCAGATTGAATTCAAACCGGGCCACCGGTGACCGAAAGAGGATTGGAAATGCAAGTTACCGAGACCCTAAACCAGGGCCTGAAGCGCGAGCTGAAGCTCGTCATTGGCGCCGCTGACCTGAGCCGCGATTACGATGTGCGCGTGAAGGAAGTCGCCAAGACTATCACGCTCAAGGGCTTCCGCGCCGGCAAGGTGCCGGTGCCGCATGTCACCAAGATGTATGGCAAGTCCATCATGGGCGAAGTGGTGCAGAAGAAGGTGGATGATTCCACCCGCACGGCCCTGGCCGATCGCAATCTGAAGCCCGCCTATCAGCCGGAAGTGAAGCTTCCTGAAGATACCGCCGAAATCGAGCGCGTGATGGATGGCAAGGGTGATCTTTCCTTCACCATCGCTTTCGAAATCGTGCCGGAAATCACGGTGAAGGATTTCGCCGCTCTCACCATTCCCCGCCATGTGGTGGAAGTGTCAGAGGCTTACATTGCCGAAGCCCTCGATCGCATCGCCAACCAATACAAGGATTTCGAGGCGCGCGCCGAAGGTGCCAAGGCCGAGAAGGGCGACCGCGTGACGATCAGCTTCGTCGGCTCCATCGACGGCGTGCCGTTTGATGGCGGCTCAGCCGAAAGCGTGCCGCTGGAACTGGGTTCCAACCAGTTCATCCCCGGCTTCGAAGACCAGCTCACCGGCACCACCGCAGGCCAGGAACTCACCGTCAACGTGACCTTCCCCGAAACCTATGGCGTGGCTGAACTGGCTGGCAAGCCCGCTGCCTTCGCCACCAAGGTGGAAGCGGTTGAAGCCCCCAAGGTTTCCGCCATTGACGAGGATTTCGCCAAGAAGCTCGGCCTTGAAAGCCTTGAGAAGCTGCGTGAAGTGGTCAAAGAGCGCATTGCCGACGAGCTCAAGGGCATGTCTGGTGCCAAAATGAAGCGCGATGTGCTGGATATGCTGGACAAGGAATACAGCTTCGACCTTCCCGAGAAGCTCGTGGAGGCCGAGTTCAGCAACATTTGGCGTCAACTCACCGCCGACATGGAACGCACCAAGCGCACCTTCGCGGATGAAAACACGACCGAAGACAAAGCCCGTGTTGAATATCGCGCCATCGCCGAACGCCGCGTGCGTTTGGGCCTGTTGCTGGGCACGGTTGGTGAGCAGAACAAGGTCACCATCTCGGACGAGGAAATGCAGCGCGCCCTCATGGAACGCGCCCGCCAGTTCCCCGGCCAGGAACGTGAAGTGTTTGAATTCTATCGCAAAAACCGCAATGCGCTGATGGAACTGCGTGGGCCGCTGTTCGAGCAGAAGGTCATCGACCTCATCGCTTCGCAGGCCAAGATCGAAGAAAAGTCGGTCAGCCGCGAAGAACTCCAGAAGCTCGTCGAGGATCTGGGCGATAGCGATGAAGTGAGCCACGCCGGCCACGATCATTCCCACGCCCATGATCACGATGACCCCAACCACGTCCACGACGAACATTGCGGCCATAACCACTAAGGCCCATCGTCGGGTGCGAAATCAAAGGCCGGGAGCAATCCCGGCCTTTTTTGGTCTGGCATTGTCGATGACAATCGGGGGTCTGATCTGACCCAACGGCACATTCCCGACGTATCATCTGTTTAACTGCCCTACCGCCGGGGACTTTCGAAGCGGTGCCGGATCACCTATGTAAGCTCTAACCCAACCCGCTTGAGGCGATTCGTCTCTGCAACCTTCAGGACACAAAATGCGCGATCCCGTAGATACATTCACCAACGTTCTGGTTCCCATGGTGGTTGAGCAGACCGCCCGTGGCGAGCGCGCATTCGACATTTATTCGCGCCTTCTGAAAGAGCGCATCATCTTCGTGGCAGGCCCCGTGGAAGACAACATGTCCACCCTCATCGTGGCCCAGCTTCTGTTCTTGGAAGCCGAGAACCCGAAGAAGGAAATCTCCATGTATATCAATAGCCCCGGCGGTGTCGTCACCTCCGGCATGGCGATTTATGACACCATGAATTTCATCCGTCCGGCAGTCTCCACCACCGTCATCGGGCAGGCCGCCTCGATGGGTTCGCTGCTGCTCTGCGCCGGTGAAAAAGACATGCGTTTTGCCCTTAAAAACGCCCGCGTGATGGTGCATCAGCCCTCTGGCGGCTTCTCCGGCCAAGCCTCGGACATTGAGCGCCACGCCCGCGAGATCCTTGAACTGCGCTCCCGCCTGAACCAGATTTACGTGCACCATACCGGCCAGTCGCTGGAAGTCATCGAAAAGGCCTTGGAACGCGACACATTCCTCACCGCCGAGGGCGCAAAAGACTTCGGTTTGGTTGATAAAGTCATCGATAAGCGTCCCAGTTTGCCCGAAAGCAAGTAATTTGGGCTAAAAACAACATAGGACCCAGCGTCAACTGGCCTTGAATCAATTCTTGATTAACCCGCAACGCGCATGCTGGAATGATCATCACGGGCGATTTGGCCGCTGGGCCATCGCTTAAATTCGAAGGCCGGGTGGCTGCCGGCGAGTTTCATCGCAGCCGAGGAGAGTCCATGAGCAAGGCAAGCGGAAGCGACAGCAAGAACACCCTTTACTGCTCTTTTTGCGGAAAGAGCCAGCATGAGGTGCGTAAGCTCATCGCTGGACCGACAGTGTTCATCTGCGATGAATGCGTCGAATTGTGCATGGACATCATCCGCGAGGAAAACAAATCCTCGCTGGTGAAGTCGCGCGATGGCGTTCCCACGCCGCAGGAAATCTGCAAGGTGCTGGATGATTACGTCATCGGCCAGCCACACGCCAAGCGCGTGCTGGCCGTCGCGGTCCACAACCATTACAAGCGTCTAAACCACGCCGCCAAGAATAACGACGTGGAACTGGCGAAATCCAACATTCTGCTCGTTGGCCCCACCGGCTGCGGCAAAACGCTGTTGGCGCAAACGCTTGCCCGTATTCTCGACGTGCCCTTCACCATGGCCGATGCCACCACGCTGACCGAAGCCGGTTATGTGGGTGAAGACGTTGAAAACATCATTTTGAAACTGCTCCAATCAGCCGATTACAACGTCGAGCGCGCCCAGCGCGGCATCGTTTACATCGACGAAGTGGACAAAATCAGCCGCAAGTCTGACAACCCCTCCATCACGCGCGATGTGTCGGGTGAAGGCGTGCAGCAGGCGCTGTTGAAGATCATGGAAGGCACCGTGGCTTCCGTGCCGCCCCAAGGTGGGCGCAAGCATCCTCAGCAGGAATTCCTGCAGGTGGACACCACCAACATCCTGTTCATCTGCGGCGGTGCCTTTGCAGGCCTCGAACGCATCATTGCAGGCCGTGGCAAGGGCACCGGCATGGGTTTCGGCGCGGAAGTCAAATCCGTCGAAGACCGCCGCACGGGCGAATTGCTGCGCGAATTGGAACCCGAAGACCTGCTGAAATTCGGCCTCATCCCCGAATTTGTGGGCCGTTTGCCGGTCATCGCCACCCTGGAAGATTTGGACGAAGCCGCCCTGATCCAGATTTTGGTCGAACCCAAAAATGCGCTTTCCAAGCAGTATCAGCGCCTATTCGAGATGGAAGACGTGAAACTCACCATCACCGACGACGCCATGAGCTCCATCGCCAAGCGCGCCATTGAGCGCAAAACAGGCGCGCGCGGGCTTCGTTCCATCATGGAATCCATCCTGCTCGATACCATGTTCGAACTTCCCGGCATGGTGGGCGTGGAAGAAGCCGTCATTTCGCGGGAAGTTGTGGACGGCGAAGCCAAGCCTTTGCTGATTTATTCTGACCGTGGTGAAAAGCAGGCGGGTGCCAAGATCGCCCCAGCCTCCGCCTGATCGCAAGCTAAGGCGCGCCGGTTGAAAAACAGCCGTCGCGTTGCCATTTGCCTGTGTGTGGCAGTGTGCCATCTCTTTCGGATGAGGCTGGCTTGCCCTCCCATTCATTCGGAAGCGGTTACTGTCGGGTCGCCAATTCGTGGCGGCTGAAAGATCCGTGAAAGGAATAGTCATGACTGACATCGCGTCAAAGACCGCCGAACCGCTGGAATTGCTGCCGGTTCTTCCCTTGCGCGACATTGTGGTTTTCCCGCACATGATCGTGCCGCTGTTTGTCGGACGCGAAAAATCCATCCGCGCGCTGGAAGATGTGATGCGCGAGGACAAGAAAATCCTTCTCGTGGCCCAGCGCAATCCCGGCGACGACGATCCCACACCCGATGCCATTTTCGAGGTGGGCACACTCGCCTCCGTTCTCCAGCTTCTGAAGCTGCCTGATGGCACGGTGAAGGTGCTGGTCGAAGGCTTGGAGCGCGCCCGCATCACCGGCTACACCCAGCGCGAAGAATTCTACGAAGCCACCGCCCGCCGCCTGCCCAATGAGCTGGGCGAAGCGCGCGAAACTGAGGCGCTGGCCCGCACGGTCATTTCGCAATTCGAAAGCTATGTGAAGCTCAACAAGAAGGTGCCGCAGGAAGTCACCGCGACCGTGGGCCAGATCGAAGATTTCGCCAAACTGTCAGATACGGTGGCCTCGCATCTGGCCATCAAGATTTCCGAAAAGCAGGAACTGCTGGAGCTTGCTTCCGTTCCCGCCCGGCTTGAGCGCGTTTATGCGCTGATGGAAGGCGAAATCTCGGTGCTGCAAGTCGAAAAGCGCATCCGCTCGCGCGTCAAGCGCCAGATGGAGAAGACGCAGCGCGAGTATTATCTGAATGAGCAGATGAAGGCTATCCAGAAGGAACTCGGCGACGGCGAAGAGCGCGACGAAGTGGCTGAACTGGAGCAGAAGGTCAAGAATACCAAATTCTCCAAGGAAGCCCGCGAGCGCGCGGATGCTGAAATCAAGAAACTGCGCCAGATGAGCCCGATGTCGGCCGAAGCCACCGTCGTGCGAAATTATCTCGACTGGCTGCTGTCCCTGCCTTGGGGCCTCAAGAGCAAGATCAAGCGCGATCTCGATTTTGCGCAAGGTGTGCTCGATACAGATCACTTCGGGCTGGAGAAGGTGAAGGAACGCATCGTCGAATATTTGGCAGTGCAAACCCGCACCAACAAGCTGCGTGGGCCCATCCTGTGCCTCGTCGGCCCTCCGGGTGTCGGCAAGACTTCGCTGGGTAAATCCATCGCGAAAGCGACAGGCCGTGAGTTTATCCGCATGTCGCTGGGCGGTGTGCGTGATGAGTCCGAAATTCGCGGCCACCGCCGCACTTACATCGGCTCAATGCCCGGCAAGGTCATCCAGTCGATGAAGAAGGCCAAGAAATCCAACCCGCTTTTCTTGCTCGATGAAATCGACAAGATGGGCATGGATTACCGTGGCGATCCGTCCGCCGCCCTTCTGGAAGTGCTCGACCCCGAACAGAACGCATCTTTCATGGATCACTATTTGGAGGTTGAATATGACCTCTCGAACGTGATGTTCGTGACAACCGCCAACACGCTGAACATTCCCGGCCCACTTTTGGACCGCATGGAAATCATCCGTCTTGCCGGTTACACGGAAGATGAAAAAATGGAAATCGCCCGCCGCCATCTCATCCCCAAGGCGATGGAGCATCACGGTCTCGACAAGAAGGAATTCGAAATCGAAGCCGATGCGCTACAGGAAGTCGTGCGCCGTTACACGCGCGAAGCCGGTGTGCGTAGCCTCGAACGCGAGATGAACAATCTCTGCCGTAAGGCCGTCAAGGAACTGCTCACCGTCAAGGGCAAGAAGAAAGTCCGCGTGACGGTGGAAGTGGTGCATCAATATTTGGGTGTGCAGAAATATCGCTATGGCGAAGCCGAACGTGAAGATCAGGTGGGTGTTGTCACCGGTCTGGCTTGGACCGAAGTGGGCGGCGAATTGCTGACCATCGAAGCCGTGATGATGCCCGGCAAGGGCAAGATGACGGTCACGGGCAACCTCAAGGATGTGATGAAGGAATCCATCTCCGCCGCCTCGTCCTATGTGCGCTCGCGCGCGGTTGAATTCGGCATCAAGCCGCCCTTGTTCGACAAGCGCGACATCCACGTTCACGTGCCCGAAGGCGCAACCCCGAAGGATGGGCCGTCGGCTGGCATCGCGATGGTCTCGGCCATTGTGTCCACCATGACCGGCATTCCCATCCACAAGGATGTGGCGATGACGGGCGAGGTGACCTTGCGCGGTCGCGTGCTGCCCATTGGTGGCCTGAAGGAAAAGCTCTTGGCGGCCCTTCGCGGCGGCATCAAGAAGGTGCTGATTCCGGAAGAAAACGCCAAGGACTTGGCCGACATTCCGGACAATGTGAAATCGGGCATGGAAATCATCCCCGTCTCGCATGTCGATGAGGTGCTGCGCCACGTTCTACTGCGCCAGCCTGAAGCGATCACCTGGGACGAGGAAGCCGAGGAAGCCGCCGCCGCCGCCAAAGCGCGCGAGCGCAACGCGGCAGCGGGCCTGACCGCGCACTGATTGGCGACAATCGAATGACAAGGAAGGGCGGCAGGCAACTGTCGCCCTTTTTCGTGTTCGTTCAAAATTGGTTGCGAATCTCTGTATCATGCATGACGTTAGGTAATGTGTTGTGCGTTATGTCGCGTGATTCTCCGCTCGTCTCTCAAGAGGCCGTGATGAACAAGAACGAACTCATCGCCAAAGTGGCCAAGGATGCCAAGCTCACGAATCGTGATGCTTCCTTGATCATTGAGGCCACCATCGAAAATATTGTGCTGGCCCTGAAAGGCGGCGACGAAGTGCGCCTTGTGGGCTTTGGCACATTCACCGTGTCGGATCGCAAAAGCTCGGAAGGCCGCAATCCGCGCACCGGGGAAAGCATCAAGATTCCCGCCACCCGGAACCCAAAGTTCAAGGCGGGCAAATTGCTGAAAGAGGCGGTAAACGGCTGACCCGCAAGGGATGGGGCGCAGGCCGCCCGGCACCAGAAGAATTGGCCCCGCGGTCCTCAGAAACACGCGGGGTTTTCTTTTGTCGCCGTCTCGACTACATAAGCCCCCGGAGGGGCGGTTAGCTCAGTTGGTAGAGCGCCTGCTTTACACGCAGGATGTCGGCGGTTCGAGCCCGTCACTGCCCACCATCTTTCTTTAGCGGTTGACAGGTGGTGGCACCTGCCTTATGCACCGCTCACACCGTTTGCGCGGGTGTAGCTCAGTTGGTTAGAGCGTCGGCCTGTCACGCCGAAGGTCGCGGGTTCGAGCCCCGTCACTCGCGCCATTTCTTCCCTGAAATGAATTGAAAATCGCTCGGCATGGCCCGCAATCGGGCGTGCCCCGTCCGAAACTTGTAAACTTTAGTTCCAACACGGCTTTACCCAGCCCAGCCCCCCGTCTAAATCTTAAGCCATGGAAGTTCGGGAAAGACTGGCGCGGCTGGTTCTGCACAATGCTTCGGCTGCCACCCATGCGGCGCGCAGGCTGCGGCAGGGTAGTGAGCTTGAATTGCGCCTCGAACCCACCCCCACCGGCTCACTTCAACTGATGGCCTCGCACGATGGCCGCCTCTTGGGCCGGGTGGAACCCATTCCGCGCGAATATATCGAATGGATACGCACCTGCAAAAATAACCGCTGCACGGTGGACAGCATTCCTGTGGCCGAACAAGACCACCTGTTGAAGCTCATCCTCGTGCGTATCGAACGCGGTGAACGCATCGCGCCCGCACCTTCGGAAGAAGCCGAAATCTTGCCCCCGCCTAAGCCAAAACCCGCCCCGCAGCCCGAACCTGTTCTCGAAGCAGCGCCAGAACCCGAGCCTGAGCCGGAACCAGAACCAGAACCGGAACCGGAACCGGAGTTTCTTCCGCCGCTGATCAGGCCCGAGCGCATGCCGGTTGCCGTGGATGTGGAGCGTTATTATCCGGAGAGCCATTTCGAACCCCGCCAGCCATCCGCCCTGCGACGCCATGGCCTGAAGGTTCTTCTGGTTCTAGGCTTCATGGCCTTCACCGCCGCCGCAGCCAGTGGGGTGCATTATCTGAACACGCCTTGTGGCCGCCTTTGGGCCAAAATAGGCGGCACCAGCCATTGCCGCTTCACACCGGATCAGAACCTTCGGTTTGAATCGACCCGGCCCAACGCAAGCCTGCTTTGCAGCCGTGACATGGCCGCCACATTGCCGGAAGTGAAGCTCCTGCGCTTCACGCTCACATCTAGCGCCAGCCCGGTGCTGATCACCTGTCGGCTTAATAAATGACTTCCTTGGTGATGATGTTGCAGGCCCCATCGGGCAGAGGCATGAAATAGGTGCGCCGCGCGCGGCCAGTTTCTTCCAGCCGGATCGTCCTTTGCAGAAACATCGCATCCTCCCTCGGTGCTTCGGGGCAGGGGCCATAATTCAAGGTTTCCACATTCATCTCACAACCACCACCGGGCACCGGGGCTGCGGTAAGTGAGACATATTGCGTGGTTTCTGGAAGCTCGATCTCGATGGAGATGGAAACCATGTGATCATTGGCGGGGCTGATGGGCAGTGTGATCTGCGCGCCATGCCCGCTGGCGGTGCGGTTCAGCACTTCCACAAAGCTGCTGATGCGCTCGATACACACACCGACGCCCGCATTTTGCAAATATTCGATAATCGGCTCCGGCACCGCCTCCTGCGATTGCGCTGCCGAAAGCGGCAGTACCAGGCCAACAAGCCCTGCCACAAGCCCGCCAATCGCCGCCCGCGTCACCATCCGTAGCTCAGCCCGGCATTGGCCATATACTCATGCTCGGAATAACTGATGGCGGTCTTGAAAATCCCCTGCCTGCCAAGCCGCAAGGACATGCCCGCCGCAAGCGCAGGCGTTTCGTCATAGATGCTGCTGCTTACACCTACAGCAATTTGCTGATCGCTCTGCAGGTCTGCCACCGTGTTGAGTGCGGCAAAGGAGGCGAGCATCCGCGTGTCATAGGCCGCCAGCGCCTGCACCGGCTCGCTGCCTGCCGAAAGGCGCGCGGGCGTGCCGTCTTCGTCGTCGAGCGACTCCCAGAGCGCATAGGTGAGAACCGCCGCCGCTCCCACGCCGATAACCAAGGGGGTCACCGCGAAAGGCTCGGAATAAGCTTCGCTATCGTCAGGAACTTCGGCTGGAAGCTGCGCCTGCACCTGAGCGGGTTTCGGGGCTGGTGCAGGGCTTGGGGCGGCAATGGAGGCTTCCATCGAGCTAGGCCTCGCAACCGGCTTTGCCACCGCAACCACTTCAGCCATGCGGGCAGGCAGATCAGGCACCATCTCGACAGGCTCAACTTCCGCCTTCGGTGTCACCGCCGCCAGGATTGTAGGCTTGACGGCGGCTTGTGGAACCGGTGGCACAAGCAGCAAGGCCGATTTCTTGCGCGCCGTGCTGACCGGTTCGCAATTGGGCATCGAATAGCTATTGTTCGAGCCGATGGCGAACAGCGCGTCAGAATAGCTTTGGGCCCTGCCGATGGGCAGCACGGGCATGAATGTCTGGCTGGCCCCGCACGCGCCGGGCACCAATGCCTGCGCCGGCTGCGGCAGGCAAAGACACCCCAAGGCTAGGGTCATCAAGGCTAGGGTCAGCATGGCAAGCCGCTTAGGCATCATTCGCATTGCGCCACCCAAGCTTCGTCGGTTCAATCAGATAGCGCGTCAGAAGCGGCCGCTTGGCAGCTTGCGGTGCGGGCAGGCGGGCGGGAATCTTTGTCACCCCGCGTAGCCGCTTGCCGATGCTATCCAGCGATACACCCATACGGGTCCAGAATCTTGCAAGCTCGGCTTCCAATTCGGTGCGCCTGGCTTCAGATTCGCCAAGATTGCGTAAGCCGCTTTCCAGGCTCACGCGCATTTCGCCAAGCCTGCCGCGTGTTTCGGCAAGGCTTGCGTCCAGCACGGCTTTCTCATCGGAAAGGCGCGTAACCTCGGCCCGCAGCTGCTCCGCCTCGCGCTTGATCGCCTCGGTTTCTGCCGTCATGCTGGCTTTTTCGATCTCGAAATCTTCGCTCAGGCGCGCGATCACCGCTGCGTGCGAAGTAACCAGCGTGCGGATATCATTTTCGAGAACCGCCTTGGCCTGTTCAGCCACCGTTACCTTGCGCTGCGCGTCCTCGCCTTGCAGGGTGGCGAGATTGCGTTCCAGCTTCGTCCATTCATGCGCGGATTGGCTTTCAATGGCGAAGGTCAGCCGATCGAAAAGCATCTCGGCAATGCGCGCCTGTTCAGGGCTGTCCTCCAGGCCCAACGCCTGTTTTGTGGCTGCATTGGCGAAATACACACCAAGCCCCTTGTTGTGCTTGAACTCAATGACGGCCTGATCGCGCGAGAATAATTCCCAGAACTTGGCGCGGGAGGGCTGGGTTGCATCAATGTCCGGCACCAGCACCACAGCATCGGCTGAGAGCTTCGGCTGCCATAGCGCCATGATTTCTTCCAGCGTTTCGAAATCCGCATCCGTGGGAAGTTGCAACAGGTCGATCGAGCCATCTTCGAACTGGCGGGCGGCGGCGGCATAACCTGCCCGCACAAGGCGCGAGAAACTGGCATAGGCCGCGTTCTGGCGTTCCAAGCTGTTGAACACATCATCCTGGAATTCAATCGGCCTGTCGGCCAACCGCCAAGGCCCGGCTGCAAAGCAACGGGTCCGCAGATTGCACTCGCTCACCGTCTGGCAAAAAGCCAGATAGGATTCGCCATGAAACGTGCCGACATCCACCAGCACCCGAGGCTTCAATGCCTCAATCAGCCATGCCCCAAAGGGAATATGGCCCGTGGCCACACCCGGGCTCAGGCAATGCGGTTGAACAAACGCGCTCTGGTTCAGTTTCATGGTAACTGAAAATTAACCAATTGGCCGCTTTTCGATATGGCAATTCCAACGTGAGCAAAAGTTACTAACAGATAATCCAATCAACTGGATAACCTTGCCCAGAACTAACAAGAACAGTGCCGCAACTGGCTGCAAAGGGCAGGTTACAGCCACTGGCCCAAAAACCGATCCCCACTGAATTTAAGCCATTGTTTTCAATGGATTAATTACCAGACACCGGGAAAAGACGCGCCACCTCTGCCGCCGTCGGTATCCCCGCCACCGCCCCATGGCGCGTGGTAGAAAGGGCCGCCGCCGCATTGGCATAACCTGCCGCCGCGAAAGCATCATCGCCTTGCGAAAGCCTTGCCAAAAACGCCCCGGAAAAAGTGTCTCCAGCCCCGGTAGCATCCACGAAATCAACCGCAAGTGGCTGAAATCGTTCACGCTTTTGCGGTGTCGCCAGCAAAACCCCATCCCCGCCCATCGTCAGCGCCACAATATCGGCACCCAGCTTCAAATAGAAATCCGCAATGGCATCCGGTGCCTCAAGGCCGGTCAAAAGCCGGGCATCTTCCAAACTGGGCCGGGCGATTTGGGCTAGGCGCATCGCCTCATGAATCACCCCGCGCGCCTTTTCCAGCGGCCACAGCTTGAGGCGCAGATTGGTGTCGTAACACACACTCACCCCCGCCTTTCGCGCCATGCCGATAGCCGCCAGCACCGTTTCTGCCGCCGTTTGGCTGATCGCCTGACTGATAGCCGAGACATGCAGGAATTTTGCTCCCTCGATCAGCCCGCGCGGCAGATCGGCAGGTTGCATAAGGCTGGCCGCCGATCCTTTGCGTAAATAGCTGAATTGGTGGCCCTGAGGCCCGTGGGTGACGAAATAAACCCCCGTTGGCGCGTCCTCCCGGCGTAAAACGCCCCGAATATCGACATTTTCCCGCGCCCATAAGTCCAAAAGCCGATCACCAAACATATCTGCCCCGACAGCGGTGATATAGCCTGCCTGCGCGCCAGAGCGGGCAACGGCAATGGCGACATTGGAAGTATCCCCGCCAAACCCCAAGACAAAGCTGCCATCCGCATTGGCCTGATTGAACTCGACCATCGCCTCGCCAAAACACAAAATATCGCTCAACATTGCCTCCAAAACGCACAACACGGCCACTATGCAGGCCCGCCAGACCTCAGATCAAGCCGGGGTCGCGTTGCTAATGTGCGGAAAAGGCTGGTTTCCACCAGAAAGCAGCGATGCCGCACTCTTGCGGCTCATAGTGCAGTGCGCTAAAGCCACATGCGGATTCTACCCGGTGGCAGGCCCGTTCCTGCTGTAAAAAGGCGCGTTGAAAGTGCCGGAATTGCTCAAGGATTACCTGCCCATCGTCATCTTCATGGGCGTTTGCGCGGCCATCGGCATCGCCCTCATGGCTTCTTCCTTTATTTTGGCGGTGCGTAAGCCCGACCCGGAAAAGCTTTCAGCCTATGAATGCGGCTTTGCGGCCTTTGATGATGCGCGCATGAAATTCGACGTGCGCTTCTATCTCGTCTCCATCCTGTTCATCATTTTCGACCTCGAAGTGGCCTTTTTGTTCCCCTGGGCCATCTCACTCAAGGAAGTGGGATTGCTCGGTTTCTGGTCGATGATGACGTTCTTGGGCGTGCTGACCATCGGTTTCATCTATGAATGGCGGAAAGGTGCCCTCGAATGGGATTGATCCAGACACCCGAAGGCAAGAGCCTCATCGCCACGCCTTCGCAGCAAGAGTTTTTCACCTCCATCAGCGCCGAATTGGCCGACAAGGGCTTCCTCGTCACCGCCAGCGACGACCTCATCAACTGGGCCCGCACCGGTTCGCTGATGTGGATGACTTTCGGTTTGGCCTGCTGTGCGGTGGAAATGATGCAGGCCTCCATGCCCCGTTGGGATGTGGAACGCTTCGGCTTCGCCCCGCGCGCTTCACCACGCCAGTCGGATGTGATGATCGTGGCCGGCACCCTCACCAACAAAATGGCCCCCGCGCTGCGTAAAGTTTATGACCAGATGCCAGAGCCGCGCTACGTCATCTCGATGGGCTCCTGCGCCAATGGCGGCGGCTATTATCACTATTCCTATTCGGTGGTTCGCGGTTGCGACCGCATCGTGCCCGTGGATATTTACGTTCCCGGCTGCCCGCCCACGGCGGAAGCCCTGATCTACGGCATCATGCAATTGCAAAAGAAAATCCGCCGCACTGGCACCATTGAACGCTAAAGGGGCGATATGGACGACAAGCTGAATAGCCTTGGCGCGAAAATCGCCGCCGATCTCGGAGGCAGCATTACAGGCTTTGAGGTGACGTTGGGTGAACTGACCCTCAAGGCCGACCGCGACCGGATTTGCGATGTGCTGACGCATCTGCGCGATGACGCGGCCTGCCGTTTTGTGTGCTTCATCGACATTTGCGCGGTGGATTACCCCGAACGCGCCGAACGCTTCGATGTCGTCTATCACCTTCTCAGCCCGTATTTGAACCAGCGCGTGCGCGTGAAGGTGACGGCGGACGAGGAAAATGCGGTGCCCAGCACCGTTTCCGTGTTCCCCGCCTCCAACTGGTTTGAGCGCGAAGCCTTTGATCTTTATGGCGTTTTGTTCTCCGGCCACCCGGATTTACGCCGCATCCTCACCGATTACGGCTTCTCCGGCCATCCTTTACGCAAGGACTTCCCGCTCACCGGCAATGTGGAAGTGCGTTATGACGACGAGCAAAAGCGCGTGGTTTATGAACCCGTGCGGCTGGCGCAAGAATTCCGTTTCTTCGATTATCTTTCCCCTTGGGAAGGCACCGATTATGTGCTGCCCGGCGATGAGAAGGCGAAATCATGACAGCCGCCGCCATGAACAATGTTGAAACCCGCAATTTCACCCTCAATTTCGGCCCGCAGCACCCCGCCGCACATGGCGTTTTGCGGCTTGTGCTGGAGCTGGATGGGGAAGTCGTCACCCGTGTCGATCCGCATATCGGCCTGCTGCATCGCGGCACCGAAAAGCTGATTGAGTACAAGACCTATTTGCAGGCCATTCCGTATTTCGACCGCCTCGATTACGTGGCGCCGATGAACCAGGAACACGCCTATGCGCTGGCCGTGGAAAAGCTGCTCGGCATCACCGTGCCGCGCCGCGCGCAGCTCATCCGCGTGCTGTTCTCTGAAATTGGCCGCATCCTGTCGCATCTGCTGAACGTCACCACACAGGCGATGGACGTAGGCGCACTCACGCCGCCGCTCTGGGGCTTTGAAGAGCGTGAAAAGCTGATGGTGTTCTATGAACGCGCATCCGGCTCGCGCATGCACGCAGCTTTCGTGCGCCCCGGCGGCGTGCATCAGGATCTGCCGCAGGCGCTGATCGACGATATCGACGCCTTTTGTGATTACCACCCCAAGGTTCTTGATGACATTGAAGGCCTGCTGACGGGCAACCGCATCTTCAAGCAGCGCAATGTCGATATCGGCGTGGTGACCCTTGAACAGGCCTTCGCTTGGGGCTTCTCCGGCGTGATGGTGCGCGGCTCCGGTGCCGCTTGGGATCTACGAAAATCTCAGCCTTATGAGTGCTATTCGGAACTGGAATTCGATATTCCGGTGGGCAAGAACGGCGATAATTATGACCGTTACCTGATCCGCATGGAAGAAATGCGCCAATCGGTGAAGATCATGAAGCAGTGCATTCAGCTGCTGAATGCGCCCGAAGGCAAAGGCCCGATTGCCTCGCTCGACGGCAAAGTGGTGCCGCCCAAGCGTGGCGAGATGAAGCGTTCGATGGAAGCCTTGATCCATCATTTCAAGCTTTACACCGAAGGCTACAAAGTGCCGGAAGGCGAGGTCTATGCCGCCGTGGAAGCGCCCAAGGGCGAATTCGGCGTCTATCTCGTCTCCGATGGCACCAACCGACCCTATCGCTGCAAAATCCGCGCCCCCGGTTTCGCGCATTTGCAGTCAATGGATTTCCTGTGCCGTGGTCACATGCTAGCGGACGTTTCCGCCGTGCTCGGCTCTCTTGATATTGTTTTCGGTGAGGTGGACCGGTGAGCGTTCGTCGTCTCGATCCCGTACAGCCCGACAGCTTCGTGTTCAGCGCGGAGAATATGGCTTTTGCGAAGAAAACCATCGCGCAATATCCGTCAGGCAAACAGGCCTCTGCCGTCATCGCCTTGTTGTGGCGCGCGCAGGAGCAGAATGCCGGCTGGCTTTCCCGCCCCGCCATGGAATATGTGGGCGCGATGCTCGATATGTCCTTCATCCGCGTGTATGAAGTGGCGACATTTTACACCATGTTCCAGCTTTCCCCCGTGGGCAAAATCGCCCATGTGCAGGTCTGCGGCACCACCCCGTGCATGCTGCGCGGGGCCAATGATCTGAAGAAGGTTTGCCAGAGCAAGATCGGCGCGCCGCATCATGTTTCAGCGGATGGCAAGTTCAGCTGGGAAGAAGTCGAATGTTTGGGCGCATGCGTGAACGCGCCCATGGTGCAGATCCACAAGGAAACCTATGAGGATTTGACGCCCGAAAGCCTGACCAAGCTTCTGGAAGATTTGGAAGCTGGCCGCTCCGTCAAATCCGGCCCGCAAAATGGCCGCCAGCTTTCCGCCCCCGAAGGTGGCCCGCAAACGCTGACGGATCCTGAGCTTTACAAAGGCCCGCGCAAATTTACCCGCATTGAAGCTGCTCCCCCGCCGCCGCCACCCGCGCCTGCGGCTACAGCACCCGCACCGAAAGGGAGCAAGTGATGCTTTCTGATAAGGACCGCATATTCACCAACCTTTATGGCCTGCACGACTGGGGCCTAAAGGGCGCGTTGCAGCGTGGCGCGTGGGACCAGACCAAAAGCTTCATCGATCATGGCCGCGATTGGATCGTGAACGAGATGAAGGCTTCCGGCCTGCGTGGGCGCGGTGGGGCAGGCTTCCCCACGGGCCTCAAATGGTCGTTCATGCCGAAGGTTTCCGATGGCCGTCCGCATTATCTTGTCGTCAATGCGGATGAATCTGAACCGGGAACCTGCAAAGACCGCGAAATCATGCGCCACGATCCGCATCTGCTGGTCGAAGGCTGCCTCATCGCCGGCTGTGCGATGGGGGCGCATGTTGGCTACATCTATGTGCGCGGTGAATACATCCTCGAACGCGAACGCCTCCAAGCCGCCATCGACCAAGCCTATGAAGCCAAGCTCATCGGCAAGGGCAATAAGCACGGCTGGGATTTCGATCTCTATGTCGCCCATGGTGCTGGCGCTTACATCTGCGGCGAAGAAACCGCCCTTTTGGAAAGCCTCGAAGGCAAAAAGGGCCAACCGCGTATGAAGCCGCCATTCCCGGCCAATGTCGGCCTTTATGGCGCGCCCACCACCATCAACAATGTGGAATCCATCGCGGTGGCTGGCACCATTTTGCGCCGTGGCCCCGGCTGGTTCTCTGCAATCGGGCGGCCCAACAATGTGGGCACCAAGCTGTTCTGCATTTCTGGCCATGTGAACAAGCCCTGCAATGTGGAAGAAGCTCTCGGTATTCCCTTCCGCGAACTGATCGACAAGCATTGCGGCGGCATTCGCGGCGGCTGGGATAATCTTCTGGCCGTCATCCCCGGCGGCTCGTCGGTTCCTTGCGTTCCGGCAGACCAGATCATCGACACGCCGATGGATTTCGACAGCCTGCGCGCGCTGAAATCCGGCCTCGGCACCGCCGCCGTCATCGTCATGGACAAATCCACCGACATGATCGCCGCCATCGCGCGCCTTGCCCAATTCTACAAGCACGAAAGCTGCGGCCAATGCACGCCCTGCCGCGAAGGCACGGGCTGGATGTGGCGCGTACTCACCCGCATGGTGGAGGGCCGCGCCGAAAAGCGAGAAATAGACATGCTGCTCGATGTCTCCTACCAAATCGAAGGCCACACCATCTGCGCGCTGGGCGATGC